>DATISV010000468.1:0-2095 GCA_035468505.1 Luteolibacter sp.
ATCGCCCGCACCAGCCCGATGCAGACTCCGGAGCAGCGCCGCGACACCGCGAAAACACTCGCCCTCGCCCTCGCCCTTGATCCGCGCAACGACGACGCCCGCAAGCTCGTCTCGCAGTATCGTAAGGACGAGCAGCCCGTTGCTCAGGAACCCGCCGCCACGACCGCGAAAATCGATCCGCTCTGGAAAACCATCGCATGGCTCGAATCGCCGCAGGCCGGCACGCACGGGCGCACGCTCGGAGCGCTGCTGCTCGATGTGGCCGCCGCCGCCGATCCCGACCATCCGCGCGCCCGCGATCACGCCGGTGAATCCGCCGCATGGAGCGGCTGGGTTTCACCGCTGGCCGCGTATCAAGGGCCCGCCGTCCGCCCGCGACCGGAACGCGTGACACCGGAAACCAAACCGGATGTTCCCGATCAACCCACCGCCCCGCCACTCGCCGAAGCCGCCGTGCGCACCGTGGTCTGGCAGAAATCCGCACCCGTGGTCGTGAGTTTGCGGATGCAAGCCAGTTTGAGAACGGAAGTTTCGGAAAACCCGACGCCCCTGCGCATCGGTCCGCGCCCGGAGGAGGGCGGCGTCAACCGCCTCACCCGCTCCGTCGCCGCGCTGCTCGAAGCGCGTGACAAGTCGGTGCCGAAAACCCTGCGCGTGCGCATCTCCTGCCCGGAATACGAAGCCGCCCTCGCGGGAAACATGCCACGCCGGGTGAGCGCCGCCGCCGCCGTGCTCGCCAGCGCCGCCGTCACCGGCCACGAACCGGACGCGCTCGTTCTCGGCGAGGTGGATGCCGATGGCAGGCTCTCGCTGCCGGATGACTTCTGGCAAACGCTCGTTTCGCTGCCGCCCGACGCCGGCCGCAAACTGATTGTTCCCGCACAGGCCGCCGATTGGCTGCCATCCCTTCTGGCTTTGGAAAAAGCGCAATTTCTCCTCGATCACGAGGTCTTGCTGGCCCGCGATTTAGACCAACTCCTCACGCTCGCCGCCAAACAACCGGCCGCGGAAATCGCCGCCGCCACCGCGAGTTTCGCGGATCTCCGCCAGCGGGGCAATGGACAGGACGTGCGCGATTACCTCGCCAACCGCTTCGTCCGCCAGCGCTTGGAGGAACTGGCTTCGCAAGCCCCATGGCACGCCTCCGCCGACACACTGCGGCTCCAGTCGGCCGGCCAGCGCCCGGTCAGCGTGAACCGCGCGGTGCTCGCCGCCGAGCTGCGCATCGCCATCGCGCCGATGACCGCCGTCACCGCCGCGCTCGACCGTGAATTCGTCGATACCGCCCTCACCGCCAAGGAAATCGACTCGCTGGGCGGTATCCACGACCAGTGCCGGGAAAAAATCGACCGCCTCGAAATCGCCACCGCGCGCACCGATCAGGACCTGTTCCTGAGCGCCCGCGCGCTCGCCGCCTCGCTGCGCGGACTCGAGCGCAGCACCCGGGCGCGCGGCGAGTATGAGGAAGTCCAATACTCCATCCGCCGCACGCTCCGCGACTTCGCGCTCCAATACGAGACGCTCGAAAAACTGCTGCGGCAGGAGGAATCCAAGGGCCCGTCCGACTGATCGCCGCCCGCCCGATGACGCCATTTTCCCTGTTGCCAAGCGCCCGCATGCAGGTTTAGTTTCCGCCCGCCGCGGGCGCGAATGCCCCCGCAAACAGCCTCATAGTGTAATGGTAACACCCCGGATTTTGATTCCGTTATTCTAGGTTCGAATCCTAGTGAGGCTACTCTCAAGGTTCACGATGTTCTTGAGCAGGGAGGCGGCGAAGATCACCACGCCGAGCGTCGGGTCGATGAACGGCAGGGTGTCGAGGCGGCGACGAAACCGGCCAGCTTGCCGATGTAGCCGAGGATTTCGAGCGCTTTCATGGCGCACCGGGGGCGGAGTCAACATGGGTCGATTGTGATTGAGCCGGCCGCCCAGTTTCGCTAGAAGCCGATCCATGAAAACGGGCTGCACAAGCGTCGGTGGACGAAGTCTGCACTTCGATGCGGCAATTGCACCGGTTGAGCCGCGCGCGGTTGTTGCAGGACAAATGCCGCGCGCGATGTATTAAAACTGTTCGGCAAAACAATGAAGAGCCCCG
>DATISV010000469.1:0-3701 GCA_035468505.1 Luteolibacter sp.
TCGACCTCTATGGCGAAGTTTCCAAGGACCTCGGCTTCCTCACCGCCGCCGTCGGTTACATCTACTACTTCAACGAAGATGTGGCCAGCCGCAACGGCCTGCCTCTCATTGACGACGCCCAGGAGCTCTACTTCAGCGTGGGTCGCGACCTTGGCTTCGCCAATGCCTCTCTCACCTACTTCTGGGACATCGAAACCGACAACGACGGCTACACCGAACTTGCCCTTGATCGCGGTTTCGTACTCAACTCCTGCCTCACCCTTCAGGTGGCCACCAACATCGGTTACCTCGTGGAGCAAGGACAAGCCACCGCTTGGACGACCAAGGTCGGTCTGGATTGGGCCTTCACCGAGACCGCCAAGCTGTCTCCGTTCGTGGCTCTCTCGGTCGCCCTCAGCGACGACGTTGACACCGCCTACTTCAACTCCGGCAACGAGTTTGTCGCCGGTTCGCTCCTGAGCGTCAGCTTCTGATCCCAGCGATCCGAATCCTATTATCATTCAAGAGCGGCCGCGCGAGCGGCCGCTCTTTTTTGTGCCATCGCGGAACCATCTTCCACTTGGAAAATCCGACACGCCGGGCACACTCCGCCCATGTTTCTCGGCTTCGATTCCTCCACCCAGTCGCTCACCGCAGTTCTGATCGATCCCGCCACGGGAGGAATCGTCTGCCAGCAATCGGTCAATTTCGGCGCGGAGCTGCCGCGATACGGCTCACCCAGCGGGTTCATTCCCGGTGGTCAGGGCGGCGAGGTTCACGCGGATCCGCGGATGTGGCTGGATGCGCTGGATCTGTTGTTTTCCAAACTTTCCGGAGCCACGGATCTCTCCAAGGTGGAAATGATCGCGGGCTCCGGCCAGCAGCACGGCTCGATCTATCTGGACGGCACCTTCGAGGAGCGACTGGCCGCGCTCGAGGAGTCGCGCGGGCTGGCAGAACAACTCTCTCCGGCGCTGACACGAGCCACCTCGCCGATCTGGATGGACACGTCCACCGGCGTGGAATGCGCCGAGATCGCGGCGGCGCTGGGTGGTCCGGAGGAAGTCTGCCGCCGCAGTGGCTCGGTGGCCATCGAGCGCTTCAACGGCCCGCAGATCCGCCGGTTTTACAAACAATCGCCAGATGCGTACGAACGCACCAAACACATCCATCTGGTCAGTTCGTTCATGGCCTCGGTTCTCTGCGGAAAATCCGTGTCCGTCGATTTCGGCGACGCCGCGGGCATGAATCTGCTGAATCTGGGAACGCTGGCATGGGACCCGGACCTACTTCACGCCACCGCGCCGGGCTTGTTGCCAAAGCTCGCCTCGCCCGCACCCGCGACCACCGTTCAGGGCGTCGTTTCAACCTATTTCGTGAAAAAATACGGCCTATCCGCCGCGTGCCGCTGCGCCTTGTTCACCGGCGACAACCCGGCCTCGCTGGTGGGCATGGGAGCCACCGAACCGGGCAGCATCGTGATTTCACTGGGAACCAGCGACACCTTCTTCGCCGCGATGCCGACTCCCAAGACCGATCCCAACGGCTTCGGCCATGTATTCGGAAATCCCGCGGGCGGATTCATGTCTCTGATCTGTTTCCGCAACGGCTCGCTGGCGCGCGAGGCGCTGCGCGACAAACTGGGTGTGGACTGGAGTGCGTTCGATCGCCCGGCATTGGCGGAAACCCGCGACAAGGCGGGACAAAACCTCATGCTCCCGTTCTTCGGTCCGGAAATCACCCCGCGGCACGATTTTTCCGGGCCGGTGCTGGAAGGAAACGAGGAGTTCACAAGCGGTCGAAATTCCGGACTCTGGATCCGCGCACTGCTGGAAGGCCAATTCCTCAACATGCGCCGCCATTCCGAATGGATGGAGGTCAAACCCGAGCGCATCCGCCTCACCGGCGGCGCATCGAAAAACGACGGTATCGCACAGCTCGTGGCGGATGTCTTCCAAGCCCCCGTCGAGCGTCTGGAAGTCGGAAACTCGGCCGCGCTCGGTGCCGCGCTGATCGCCGCCGCCGCGGCGGGGAAACCGATGGATTCGCTCCAAGCCACTTTCTGCCGCACGGAGGCCGGCTCCGGACTCACGCCGGACATCTCGCTGGCTCCCGTCTATGAGGAAGCGGGCCGGAGGTTCGGAGAATTGCTGGAGAAAGCAATCCGCTGAAATTGAGTGACCGGACACGGTTCATTGCTGGCGATTGAATCGCAGTGCTTCACCAAACAAGTCCGGCTCGTCCCTAACCCTCGCGAAGGCCTCACGCATCGACTGGGTATCGGCGGGTGTCTTGCCGAGTTTATCCGGATTCAGAGTCATTATTTCCAGCGCGTCACCATCGGCATTCATTTTGAGGAGATGATACTTCCGGTCTTTGGGCTTCACCGGACCCTTGCCGTTGCCAATGAGTTGGATCTGCACATAACCACCACCGGCGAGTTCGATCGGACAGGCCCGGAAAAACATCGTATTTTCCGCCTCGCCCACCGGGTATTGCACTAGCCATTCGTGATCCGAGTGCGCGAGAACCAACAAGCGGTTCGGTTCGCGCTCCACATCCGCAACCACTTCCCGCCAAAGCCCGGCAATCGCCGGATCCGCAGAGAGCCGGGCCTCGGGTTCGAACGGTTGCTCGAAGACGCATGAGCCGAGCAGACACACACCGCATACGACCGGGAACAGGTTTTTCATGACATGAAGCGACCGGTTGAAATCGCCCTTTCATGTTTCAAGACTACGGCTTTCCAAGCGCATCTCAATGGAGGATTTCCCGATAAAAAGCGCGGATTTTGCGAATCGCCGCGCCGGGATTGCCGACTTCGCCGAAACCGATTGCGCGTCGCCGCGTCCGCCCCTAGGAAACGCGCGACACACCATGGCCGAAAAACCGTTCTTTTACCAGAATCCCTTCCCGCTCGGACCCGATACCACCGAATACGAGTGCATCGGCAAGGAGCATGTCTCAGTGGCCGAGTTCACTGGCACACCGGTTCTCAAAGTGGAGCCCGAAGCGCTTTCACTGCTGGCGGCGGAGGCCATCAAGGCGATCAATTTCACCCTGCGTCCCTCCCACTTGCAGCAGGTGGCCGCGATTCTCGAAGATCAGGAGGCCTCGGAAAACGACCGCATGGTGGCTTTGATGATGTTGAAAAACGCCGAGATCGCCGCGCATGGCATCCTGCCGTTCTGCCAGGACACCGGCACCGCCACCATCATCGGCAAGAAAGGCCAGCAGGTGTGGACCGGCTGCGACGACGCCGAGTTTCTCTCCAAGGGCATCCATCAGACCTATACCCGGGAAAACCTCCGCTACTCGCAGACCGCGCCGCTCACCATGTACGACGAGGTCAACACCAAGACCAACCTCCCGGCGCAGATCGACCTGTATGCCACCGAAGGCGATGCCTATCATTTCCTCTTCGTCAGCAAGGGCGGTGGTTCCGCCAACAAGACCTTTCTCTATCAGGAAACCAAGGCGTTGTTGAACCCGACACGTCTCAAGGAGTTCTGCCTGGAAAAAATGAAGTCGCTCGGCACCGCCGCGTGCCCGCCGTATCACCTCGTTTTCGTCATCGGCGGCACTTCCGCCGAGGCATGCCTCAAGACGGTCAAGATGGCCTCCACCCGCTATCTCGACACGCTGCCCACCGAGGGCAACGAGCACGGGCAGGCGTTCCGCGACCTGGAACTGGAAAAGGAATTGCTGCACATGGCCCGCGA
>DATISV010000470.1:0-3173 GCA_035468505.1 Luteolibacter sp.
GATCCCACACACGCGGCGATGACCGCCTGCCCCGCCAACGCGGTGGCGGAAATCCGCGCGCATGTGGAAAAAAACGGCGGCTTGGTCACCCGCGCGGCGCACGGCGATGGCGCGGTGGAGGCGCTGAGGCATTATTTCGAAGTGCCGGAGGAGGCGGGCGCTGGCCTGCTGGAGAGGTGAATTCATCGCTCTGTATCAATTTGCCGGAAATCCGTGCATGGGCTGAAACATCCCTTGAAGATTCGGGCAATACATTGTATTGCTCAAGCGAATGAACGAACTCTCCTTCGAATGGGATCCGAAAAAAGCGGCGGCCAATGCCGCGAAACACGGCGTCACATTCGAGGAGGCGAAAACGGTGTTCTTTGATGACGATGCGCTCGTGATATCAGACCCGGATCACTCCGAGGACGAGGAGCGTTTCATCATCATGGTGCAAAGCAGCGGGCCACGGATGCTGGTGGTGGTCCACTGCTACCGTGAAACCGGCGCATCCATCAGAATCATATCGGCCAGAAGGGCCGGAACCAAGGAACAACACCCCTACTGGAACAAACGACCATGAGAACGGAATACGACTTTTCGAAAGCGAAGAGGAATCCCTACACCAAGCGGCTCAAGAAGGCGGTCACCATCCGCCTGGAGCCTAACGTCATCGACTACTTCAAGACGATGTCCGGCGAAACCGGAATCCCCTACCAGAACCTGATCAACCTTTACCTGCTGGATTGCGCGAAGGCCGGCCGCAAGCTGTCACTCACATGGAAGAAGTGATGGCAAGTAACAAGAAGCCTCTGCCGCCCCGGTTCCAAGCGTGGGTGGATGCGCGGGAGAAATTCCGCCTGTCGCACGCCCATGTACAGATGGCGAGGGAGCTTGGGCTCAATCCCGGGAAACTCGGGAGCCTTGCGAACCACGGCCAGGAAAGGTGGAAGGCGCCGTTGCCGCAGTTCATTGAAGAACTCTATCTCGAACGATTCGGCAGGGATCGACCGGAAGCGGTCGTGACCATCGAGGAGATCGCACGGAAGAAGAAGCAGAAGCGGCAGGTCCCGATACAGGAAGCCCCCGCCATCGAACCGGAGGAGGATATTGAAGAAAATCCTTTCTGACTTCTCAACGGACGAAACCTGATACCAAAGCCCTCACCATTTCAACTCCGATGCCGGGAGGCGGGTGGTGTTGTGGTGCGAGCTGATGATTTTCCCGTCGGAGAGGTGGAGGACGCGGTCGGCCATTTCGGCCATGGCGGCGTTGTGGGTGATGACGACGGTGAGGGTGCCGAGGTCGCGGTTGATGCGCTCGATGGCTTCGAGCACGGTGATGCCGGTGGTGACGTCGAGCGCGCCGGTGGGTTCGTCGCAGAGCAGGACTTCGGGGCGCTTGGCGATGGCGCGGGCGATGGCGACGCGTTGCTGCTCGCCGCCGGAAAGCTGGGATGGGAAGTGGTCCATGCGCGGTCCGAGGCCGACCATGTCGAGCGCTTCCTCGGGACTCATGGGATCGCGCGAGATGCCGGTGATGAGCGCGACGTTCTCGCGGGCTGTGAGAGAGGGAATGAGGTTGTAGAACTGGAACACGAAGCCGACACAGTTGCGGCGGAATTTCGTGAGCACGTCCTCGTGCGAGCCGTCGAGCGGCCAGCCCTTGTAAACCAGCTCGCCGGAGGTGGGCAGGTCGAGGCCGCCGAGGATGTTAAGCAGGGTCGATTTCCCGCTGCCGGAAGCGCCGAGCAGGCAGACGAGTTCGCTGGCCTTGAGATCCAGGTCCACGCCGTCGAGCGCGACGACGTCCACCTCGCCGGTGTGATAGACTTTCCGCAGCGCGCGGGCTTGGAAGACGATGGCGGGATCGGCGGACATCCGGGAGAAGGCTAGCAGACGCGCCGCGTTTCACAATCACCGGCGCGCAAGTGCGGCCACGACTTTTTCCACCGGCAGGCCCATGACGTTTTCGAAGCTGCCCTCGATGCCGGCGACGATGCGTTCGCCATGTTCCTGAATGCCGTAGGCCCCGGCCTTGTCGAGCGGGTTGGCGAGCGAGAGGTAATTTTCGATGTCCGCGTCGTCGAGCGGGCGGAAGCTGACGGCGGTGGTTTCATGGAACACCTCGCGCAGGCCGTCCGGGAAAATGACGCACACACCGGTGCAGACCCTGTGCACACGCCCTGCAAGCCGCCGCAACATGGCGCGGGCCTCGTCGTGGTCCGCCGGTTTGCCGAGCGGCTCGCCATCGATGAACACCAGCGTGTCGGCTCCGATGACCACGGCCTCGGGGCGGGTGGCGGCGATGGCCTCGGCCTTGAGCGTGGCGTTCATTTCGCAGAGGCGCTCGGGATCGATGGAGGCGTCGTGGATTTCCTCGGCGGGCGAGTGGACGACCTCGAAGCGGACGCCGGCGCGGGCCAGCAGATCGTGGCGACGCGGCGAGGCGGAGGCGAGAATGACGGGTGCGGACACGGCGGGACGATTGGCAGCACGGCGGCATTGGGCAAGCCCGGGCGGCACGGCGGGTGGATTGACACCCGTGCGGCGGGCGGGCATCGTCCGGCCATGGCCACAGGAAATTCGCGACGACCCGCCCGCCGGCTCTCGGCGTTCGGCGTGACGTGCTGGTTTCTCGGCATGATGGCGTTCGCGCAGTTGTTGATCGCCGGGATGGCGCTGGCGGCGCGTTTCGAGGCCTCGCGCGAGGTGCGCATCATTGAGCGCGAGGTGGCAAAGCCGGTGGTGGTGCGGGTGCCGGCGGAAGCGCCCGCCGCGAAACAGACCGAGCCGCCGGCGGTGGTTTCACGGCCGCCGGTGGCCGAAGTGGAGGAAAATGCAGTGCCGCCCACGCCGCTGGGCGTGCCGCAAGTGGCGGATCCGCGGTCCGAGCGGCTGGTCCGCGATGCGCGCGAGGCGCGGGTGGCGGGCGACATGGGCCGCGCCATTATCAAGCTGGAGGAAGCGCTCGGCGAATCGCCCGAAGACGCCACGGTGCTCTACGAACTCGGCATGGTGCACGAGCAGATGGGCGTTTATGACACCGCTTCCGAGTATTATGAAAAAGTCTTCCGGCAGGGGGTTTCCGGCGCGGGGTCGCTGTATGAAATGGCGGCGGCGAAATTGCGCGACGGCTTCGATCTGCCGGGCGGAATGCTCGGCAAGCTGTCGCTCGGCAGGGTGCGGATT
>DATISV010000471.1:0-4169 GCA_035468505.1 Luteolibacter sp.
CGGGAAATCTCCGAAGAGTCGTCCGTTTCGCATCACATCCGGCATATGCGGGTGGAAGTCATCCCGCCGATGATGAACGCCAACGGCTTCAGGATCGAAAAATGAGCGTCCCCGGATGACGGGGACCCTCCACTCACCCGCAAAAAAAAGTGGCCGCCGGGGCACCCACCCCGACGACCGAGCTGAGCAACTTCATCTTCCGCCCGGAATTGACCGGGGGGGCATGAGGCTGACAACTGCTGTTCACCCTTACATGAAAACACGAACTTGCGTACGGTCTTCACGGGGTGTGACCGCCGGGAGCGGGTCACGTTCAAAATTTCCGCCGGGAATTTTCCGCTTCAGCGCCGGTGGACCGGACGGAGCGAGGGTTTGACAATGCTTTCGCTTCCCACGTCATCGGCGGCACCGCGGTTTTTGCCGACGGGTTCGGCGCGCGGCGGCAGCACGCCGTCGCCATCGGCAAAGCCGCGCGCATCGCCGGACACGCGGTAGCGGGCGTCCATGTCCATCTGCACATCGTCGAGCGTGCGGGCGCTGTTGACGATGGAAGGCTGGATGAAAATCATGAGTTCGGAGCGGTCCTTGGTGTCCACGGTGCTGGAGAAGAGACGCCCGAGGTAAGGGATGTCGCCGAGGATCGGGATGCCGCTCTTGGTCTGGTTGTCCTTGGAAACGATCAGGCCGCCGAGAACGATCGTGTTGTTGTTGGGCACGGTGGCGGTGGTGAGGATTTCACGGGTGGTGATGCGCGGCACGGTGAGGTTGCCTCCATCGGTGCCCGCCCCCTCAATAATCTGGTTGCCGTTTTGTTCGTCGTTGAGCAGGGCGATCTGCATGGTGATCTCGTTGTCGGAATTCACCAGCGGGATGACTTCGAGTTTGAGAACGACGTCCTCATATTGGATGCGGGTGCCGCTGCTGAAGTTGCTGGTGCTGGTGCCGCCCTCGGTGGGGATGGCGATGCGCTCGCCGCTGGAGATCACGCCCTTCTGGTTGTTGGAGGTGAAAATGCTCGGCCGCGACAGCACGGTGAAGTCGGTGTTCGACTGCAGGGCCTTCATGAAGATGGTGAGGTCGCCGATGGTGCCGTAGGCACGCAAGCCACCCGAGCCGACGAGCGAGCCGGGATCGAAGGAATCGTCACCTTCGCCAGTGATCGGCAGAATCGGCAATACCGGCCCGAAGCCGCCACCTCCACGGCCGACCACGTCGCCGCTGCGCACCAGATAATCGAGACCGGTCTCGGAGGTGTCGTTGAGCGTGAGCTGGCCGATGACGGTGGAAATCATCACCTGGTCCGGCTTCACATCGATCTGGTCGAGCAGGCGCTCGATGATTTCCAGCGCGGAGGGCGGGCCCTGGGCGACGATCGAGTTGGTGATGTTGTCGGCGACGAGCAGGGTGCGGCCGACGAGCAGGGACTCGGGTGCGGAGCTGACATTGGGATCGCCGAGTGAAGCGCCACCGCCGAGGCCACCGCGCGAGCCGCCGCCGAATGAGGACGAGCCGCCGAAGCTGCTTGAAGAGTCGCCGAAGCGCGAACCACCGCTTCCGCCGAGGCCGCTGGAGGTCTGGGAGGCGCGGTTGGTGCCGGTGGGTTGGGATCGGCCCGAGCTGCGGCCGCCGGAAGTCGCGCCGCTGGTACCGCCCTCGCCGGTGCCGCTGAAGGCGCGGGTGAGCGCGTCGCCGGCGATGGGCAGGAACTCGGAAACGGTGAGGAAACGCAGCTTGCGGCGCATGAAGGTTTTTTCGCTGGAGGGGATGTCGAACTCGCGGACGAGGCCCTCGACGAAGATCAGATCGACCGGCCGGCCCATGGCGAAGATGCGGGTGGTGCGCGGCTCGGGAACGATCTGCACCGGAGTGGCCTCGCCGGCGCTGCTGCTGGCGGGCTGGCCGGGGAGGTTGACGCCGGGAGGCGCGCCCGGTGCGGCAGGGGCGTCCGCGCGCTGCACGCCGGCGGTGGTTTGCGCCTGTTGCTGGGCGTTGAGCAGTTCGTTGAGGATTTCGGCGATTTCGGTGACATCGGCGTAGCGCACCGGAATGAAACGGGTGGCCTGGACCGAGCCGGGTTTGTCGATCTCGTCCTTGAGGTCGATGAGTTTGCGGATGAGCGAGGTGTTTTCGGTGATGACGACAGCGGCGGCGTTGGGAACGGCAGCGATCGAGCCGTAGGCACCGAACTGGCCGATGATCTGGGTGAAGGTGTTCACCGCCTCGGCGGGTTTGATGTAGTCGAGCGTCATCACGTAGGAAATGACGGCGTCGCCCTCGGGCAGCTCGTCGTTTTCGTTGTAAACGTCCACGCCGCGGCCGGTCGGGCGGATGCCGCCGGTGGCGAGCGTGAGGATGTCGAGATTGGGATCCTGTTCGTCGGGGACGAAGACGAAGTTCTCGATGGTGGCGGCCTTCCTGAGCAGCTCGGCGGCCTGGGAGTAGGTGAGCGGATCGTCGGGCGAGGCTTCCTGGACGAAGGAGAACTCGGCTTGCGCGGCGGCGGAGGAGACAATCACGCGGCGGCCGGTGTATTTGCGGTAGAGCCCGGCGAGCGCGTTGCCGCTGAGCTTGGGTTCGATGATGTCCTCGACGATCTTGGTATTGGCCAGATCTTCCTTGGGGACGTTTTGGTTTCCGGCGGGCGCTCCGGCGGGAGGAACGGGCTCGGGCAGTCCGGGAGGCGCATCCTGGGCATGGGCGGGGATCGCCATCAGGAGGATTGCGGTGGCGGAAATCAGGCGGGGCATTTGAAAAGGCGACATGGTGAAATCTTGCGGGCGGTCAGCGGGTGCGGCGGGTCGGGCGTTGCTGGTTCTGGACCGGCGTGCGATTGCCGGCGGGAACTCCCGGTGGCCGGGCTTGGGGCTGCTGGCCTTGTTGGGCTTGGGGATTCGGCGGTGGGACGACGCGTGGCCGCGGCTGGCGCGGCGCGGCCTGACCGGGCTGCGGCTGCACACCCGGCGGGAGTTGTGGCTGGGCCTGCGGCTTGGGCTGGGGCGGCGCTTCGAGTGTCAGCAGCGATTCATCGAAGCTGACGGTGCCGGTGACGTTGCCGGAGGCCATGCGGACAACGGTGCCGAGCGGGTCGCCCGGCTTGCGGTTGATGCCGAGGATTTTGAATCCCTCGCTGGGTTTGTGGGTTTCTACCACGATGCGCTCCTGAGGGTCCTTGCGGTTGAGCAGGGTGACGCGGTAGCCGTCCGGGATTGGGGAAACGCCGGCGAGCGCGTAATCTTCCAGCGGATTGGCGGCGGCGACCTGCTCGGGCGGCGGCGGCTTGGAAGTGAAGGGCGAGTCCGTCCACAGCGTGCTGTATTTCGTGAGCGGCGCCTTGCGCGGCAGATCCGCCGTCGCCACCGCGGTGAGGGCGGTGGCGAGCAACAGCAGATGGCAGGCGCGGAACATCGGGGCGGAGAGTAATTTTAAAATTTCCGGATGTGAAATTTGAAATTCGGTATTTCACGTGGTCGGCACCGGCACGAACCATTGCTCGATAGTGGCGGTGCAGTCGATCTTGGTGTCGTCCTTGTTGGGCGAGAGGCGGATGTTGGTGGCGGCGCGGAGCTGGTCCGGCACGTTGAGTTTGTCGAACCAGCGGTAGAGCGCGTCTTCGGCACCGGTGACGGTGAGCTGGATCTTGGCGCGTTGGAAATGGGTGCCGGAGGTGGTGTCGGTGGGCAGTGGCCTCTGGTTTTTGATTTCCAAGCCCAGTCCCTTGGCCTCGCGCTCGCAAAGTTGCTGGAGTTTGGTTTGGACGTCCTGGTTGGCGGCGGGTTCGGGCTCGTGGGCGGCGAGCCATTCCATTTCACCGGAAACCTGCTCGCGGCTGGCGCGGAACATCTCGGCGGTGTCGAGCTGCTGGCGTGCCTCGGTGAGGGCGCGGTCGAATTCGAGCCGCTTGGATTGGAACTGCGCGTAGGCGAGGAAATTGAGCACGATGAATCCCGCGGCGGCGAAGAAGATGATGAGTTTTTTCTCGCGGGGTGACATGGGATGCGGTGCGGGATCGGTGGGTGTGCGGGGATTAAACGCCGCAGGGCGGCGGATTTGTCACTCAAGGCTGGGCGCTACCATCGGCGACTTCGGCAGTGTAAACGAATTCCCAGCCGCGGGTAGATTGATTCGGCTCGGGAGTCTGCCAGGTGAAGCGCGACAGGCCGTTGCTCTTG
>DATISV010000472.1:0-3009 GCA_035468505.1 Luteolibacter sp.
ATCTGCCGCTCCCCCGCGGCCGAGATCATTTTCCGTCACATGGCCGCCGCAGCCGGTCGCTCGCACGAGTTCCAGATCGATTCCGCCGGCATCATCGGCCATCACGACGGCTCGCCGCCGGACGGCCGCATGTCCGCCGCGCTGCGTGAGCGGAATTATGAGGTCACCGGCAACGCCCGGAAAATCCGCATCAGCGACCTCGGCGAATTCGACCTCATCGTCACCATGGACGAAACGAATCTCGACGATGTCCGCGGCCTCGATCCCGCCGGCGCGCACCATCACAAGATCCGCCCGTTCGTGAGCTACTGCAGCCGCCACAACGCCCCGCGCGTTCCCGATCCCTACTACGGCGGACAACGCGGTTTCGACCATGTGATCGAACTGCTGGAAGACGGCTGCCAGGGGATTCTCGATTCCCTGCCGGCAGTTCCAAGACTGCTGGCCGCTCACCAGGAAATGACATCGTCGGAGCCCTGATAGGGCACCACGTCCCAGTAGCGCGGGGCATTGTCGCCCTTCTTGCCGTCCTTGCCGTAGGACCAGAAGGCATAACTTTCATCGCGCGGCTTGGTGTCGCTGTATTCGGCCCACCCCCAAGTGTTGAGACGGCGGTCGTTCTGGCCGTTGTTGAAATCGCGCAAGGTCTGGCCGGGCGCGTTGAATGTGTTCACCGCCACCATCACCTCGCGTCCCCACGGATCGTAGAGCCTGCCGTCCTCGGCCACCCCGCCACGCTTGTCCGGCGCGTAAGGAAAGGTCATGTAGGCTTCCTGGCGCGGATTGGTCTGGCGGGTGGAGAAACTGATGTCGCCCACGTAGGGGATGGTCTCGTCCTCGCCGGCCAGCACGGATATCAGGAACTGCGTGCTGATTTGCCCGCCCGGATCGCCATAGATCGTGTCCCAGCCGGTGGTCCGCTTGTTTTCCGGAATCGGCGGGCGGCCGTAATCGCCCTCGAACAAGGCCATGCCCACCTTGAAATCGCGGAACATCGCCATCGTTTTCACCTTGCGGCCGTTCTCGATGAAGCGCCGCGAACCGGTGATGGCGAGCACGGCCAGCATCACCACGATCAGGATCACCACCAACAGCTCGACCAGGGTGAAGCCGTGGATGCGGCGCGCGCGATGAGTCGTCGTTTTCATGGGTTACGCGTGTGGACGCTATCGTTTGAATGTCGCCGCATCAACCCGTGGTTGCGGAAATCTCCGGAGGAATTCGCGTCACGTGCCGGGGAATCGAGCGGATTTCGGTGGCGAGGCAGTTGGACTCGGCTACGTTTGTTAGCAGAACGTCAAACCCCCACACCACCATGAGCCTGCACGCCCAACTCAGCCCCGAAGCGCTGGCCCGCCTGCACCGCCAGCGCCGGAACTCCACCATCTCGTCCATCGCCATCGCCATCCTCACCGTGGCACTGGTCGCCATGATCCTGGGGATTTTCCTGCTTCCCGCGCTGATCCAGGAAACACCCACCATCGTCACCTACAAGGCGAGCCTGGATGAGGAGATCCAGCAGGAAGAAAAGAAGATGCGCAGCAAGATCCAGCGCAAGCCCACACCGGCCGCGAGCAGCCGCACCAAGGTGATCGTGGCCAACACCGTCTCGCCCACCGCGATCCAGGTGCCCGACATCGATGTCACCACGCCCTCGCTCGAATTCGGCGACATGGACCTCGGCAGCAGTTGGGGCGGCGGCGGCGGACCGGGCGGTTTTTCCAACGTCCCGGCGAGCATGAAAAAACGCTGCTCGCCCGAAGACCGTCTGGCGCGGCTCAACGAAACCGGCGGCACCCCGGAATGCGAGGAGGCGGTGGAAAAAGCCCTGGAATGGTTCCAGGCCACCCAGAGCGCCGACGGCTCGTGGACCAATCGGGACAAGTCCGCGATGACCGGCCTGGCATTGCTCGCCTATCTCGGCCGCTGCGAAACCCCGCTCTCCGTGAAATACGGCGACACCGTGCTGCGCGCCATCACCTATCTCGTCAACGTCGGCATGCAGAACGACGGCCGCCTCAGTCCCAACATCGCCCAGGGCAACCGCGGCGTTTACGAGCACGCCATCGCCACCTACGCGCTCGCTGAGGCCACGACCTTCTGCCAGCAGGCCCGGCCTCCCATCGATATCCCCAATCTTCTCGAAGTCACCCGCAAGGCCGGTCAATTCATCATCGACAACCAGAACGCCAAGGGCGGCTGGGCCTACATGTATGCGAAACAGGGCGGCCATGTGGACACCTCGGTGACCGCCTGGCAGATCCAGGCGCTCAAGGCCTGCGAACACACCGGGCTGCAATTCAAGGGACTTCCCCGCGCCGCCGGCCGTGCCATGGATTACATGGAAACCATGGTCAACAAGGAGGGCGGCGTGGGCTACAACAGCGCCGGCAACACGCATGCCAAGGGTTACTTCAGCATGACCGGCGGCGGTTTGCTCAGCCTCCAGATGTTCGGCAAGGGCTCCGGCTCCGCCGCGCGCCGCGCCGCCAAATACATCGAGGAAAACACCCGCCTCAATTACAACGGCCCCGAGTCCGACCTCTACGGCCACTACTACGAGGCGCAGGCGATGATGAACCGCGGCGGCGCGCAGTGGCGGAAATACAACGAAATCTTCCGCGACCAACTGCTCCAGAACCAGAACCCCGACGGCTCGTGGAAAGCGCCCAACGGCGGCAACAAGAACGGTATCCGTGCGGTGGGTGCGGAATTCGTCGATAACGTCCACTACCGCACCGCATTGGCCACGTTGACGCTGGAGGTCTATTATCGATTCCTGCCTGGCACCGGCGCGGGAATGTGATATGCGGTCGCCCGCCGCGTGAAACCGCATTCCGGAACATGGCGGGCGCTCGCCGCCACCGCCCGCCTCGCCAACCTGCCGTCCGTCATCTCGAACGTCTCGCTCGGGCTGATCCTCGGTCATGCGTTTTTAGGCCACGTGTCGGCTGGCCATGCGACGGCCGCCCTGCTGTCAGGCGCGGCGCTCTATCTCAGCGGCGGGTT
>DATISV010000473.1:0-5760 GCA_035468505.1 Luteolibacter sp.
GGACCGAAAGCCCGGCAGCCATGGCGTGACCGCCGCCGGCGATGAGTTCGGATTCGCAGGCGCGGATCGCCTCGACCAGCGAGACGCCCTCGATGCTGCGGCCCGAGCCTTTGCCGATGCCGTCGTCGTCGATGGCGATGATGAAGGTCGGTTTGTGATATTGCCGCATCAGCCGCGAGGCGACGATGCCGACTACGCCGTGGTGCCATTCGCGCGAGCCGAGCACGATCACCGGATCGCGCGCCGGGTCGAAGTCGCGGGCCAGCATTTCCACCGCCTCGTTGCGGATGCGGGTTTCGAAATTCTGGCGCTCGCGGTTGTAGTCATCGAGCTTCATCGCGAGGTCGCGCGCGAGCCGCCGGCAATCGGTGGTCAGCGTGGCGAGCGCGTCCTCGGGCACGTCCATGCGCCCCGCCGCGTTGAGCCGCGGGCCAATGCGGAAACCGACGTCCATCGAGGTCGCGGAACCGTTCATGCCGGTGACGTCCTGCAGCGCTCGCAGGCCGGGATTCAGCGTATTAGGCAGATGCCGCAGGCCATGGCGCACGATCAGGCGGTTTTCGCCCACCATCGGCACGATGTCGGAAATCGTCGCCACCGCCACCAGATCGATGAGTTCCTTCAAATCGAGCGGAGCGGGTCGGGTTTTCAACAACGCATGACCCAACTTGAAGACCACACCCGCGGCGCAGAGATAGGTGAAATCCGAGCCGCATTTCGGGTTTACCAGTGCACAGCAATCCGGCCGCGCGTCCGGCAACGGCTCGTGGTGATCCACGATCAGCACATCGATCCCCTCCTTGCGCAGCATGGCGACTTCTTCGACCGACACCGTGCCGCAATCGACCGTCAGCAGCAGATCCGGCTTCGACCCCTCGGCCATGCAGCGTTTCAGCGCCGCGGCGCTCAGCCCGTAGCCCTCCGGCCCGCGCCGCGGGATGAAGTGCCGCGGTTCCATTCCATACGCCATCAAGATGCGCCGCATCAGGGTGATCGACGACACGCCGTCCACGTCGTAATCGCCGTAAATGCAGACGTTTTGGCGCTGATCGATGGCCGCCAGCAAGCGCTCGACGGCGGGTTGCATGTCCGGAATCAAAAAGGGATCCGACAGGTTTCTCAGCTTCGGATGCAGGTAATCGTCCAGTTCCATGCCCTCCGGCAGTCCGCGCTGACGAATCAAGTGTTCTAAAATCGGCGGAAACGAACCCAATCCGCCGGAACCGTCCTGCCGGAACGGCTCGCCGCGTGGAATCCATATGAAAGGCTGGGCTCGCATGAAGTGCCACGAAACCTAGGAATGGAACAAGCGAAGGTTCAAGACCGGAAACATCTGACGCGGTATTTCCGCGCGGCGCGTCATGTTGTCGCCTGCCATGTGCGCCATTTTGTCGCGAAATCCGGTCGTCTTCCCGGCTGAGATTCGCCATGGAAATCTTCATTACATTCACTATCTGTGACTTACGACTGCGTTGAGCGTTTCTGGCACAGCACATGCGAAGGGAAAGGCGACAATCACGCTTAATTTCTCCAACCCCGAAAGGAAACCATCTCATGTCCAAAATTCTCGGAATCGACCTCGGTACCACCAACTCCTGCATGGCCGTCATGGAAGGCGGCGAGCCGGTGGTGCTTGAAAACTCGGAAGGCGCGCGCACCACGCCATCGGTCGTGGCATTCGCCAAGAACGGCGAGCGCCTCGTCGGCCAAGCCGCCAAACGCCAGGCCATCACCAACCCGAAAAACACGATTTTCTCCGCCAAACGCCTGATCGGCCGCAAGTTCGCGGAACTCACCGATGCCGACAAACGCCTGCCCTACACCATCGTCGCCGCCCCCAATGGCGACGCTCACATTCAGGTGGAAGTGGCCGGCGAAACCAACACCTTCTCGCCGCAGGAAATCTCGGCCATGGTGCTCGGCAAACTCAAGGCCGACGCCGAAGCCAAACTCGGCGAGTCGATCAAACAAGCGGTCATCACCGTCCCCGCCTATTTCAACGACTCCCAGCGCAACGCCACCAAGGCCGCCGGTGAAATCGCCGGTCTCGAAGTGCTGCGCATCATCAATGAACCCACCGCCGCCGCTCTCGCCTACGGACTCGACAAGAAGTCCGATGAAAAAATCGCCGTTTATGACCTCGGCGGCGGCACCTTCGACATCTCGGTGCTCGAAATCGGCGACGGCGTCTTCGAGGTGCTTGCCACTGACGGCGACACCAAACTCGGCGGCGACGACTGGGACAACACGCTCATCCAGTGGATCGTCGGTGAGTTCAAAAAAGACCAGGGCATCGATCTATCCGGCCAGCCCGACGCGCTCCAGCGCATCAAGGAAGAGGCGGAAAAAGCCAAGATCGCCCTCTCCTCCTCCCAGTCCTACGACATCAGCCTGCCCTTCATCACCGCCGACGCCACCGGACCGAAACACATCCAACTCAACCTCACCCGCGCCAAGCTGGAACAACTCACCGATTCCCTCTTCGAGCGCACCAAGAAGCCGGTCCGCGACTGCCTCAAGGAAGCGGGAGTCTCCACTTCCGATATCGACGAACTCGTGCTCGTCGGCGGCATGACCCGCATGCCCAAGGTCGTGGAAACCGCCCGAGAACTCGCCGGCCAGACTCCCCACCAGGGCGTCAACCCGGATGAAGTCGTCGCCATCGGCGCCTCCATCCAGGGCGGCGTGCTGCGCGGCGATGTGAAGGACGTGCTCCTGCTCGACGTCACCCCGCTCACCCTCTCGATCGAAACCGAAGG
Source organism: Luteolibacter sp. (assembly GCA_035468505.1). GTDB lineage: Bacteria > Verrucomicrobiota > Verrucomicrobiia > Verrucomicrobiales > Akkermansiaceae > Luteolibacter. The sequence continues at coordinate 2,760 of DATISV010000473.1, forward strand.
CTCGCGCGCCACACCGATGATCGAGCGCAACACCACCATCCCCGCCAAGAAATCGCAGATCTTCTCCACCGCCGCCGACAACCAGCCGGCCGTGGACATCCGCATCTGCCAGGGCGAGCGACCGATGTTCAATGACAACAAGCTGTTGGGCAACTTCCGCCTCGACGGCATCGCCCCCGCGCGACGCGGCGAACCGCAGATCGAAGTCACCTTCGACATCGACGCCAACGGCATCCTCCACGTTTCCGCCAAGGACAAACAGTCCGGCAAGGAGCAGAAGATCTCGATCCAGGGATCCTCCGGTCTTTCCAAGGACGAAATCGAGCAAGCCAAGCGCGATGCCGAGGCCCACGCTGAAGAGGACCGCAAGCGTGTCGAAAAAGTCGATGCCAAGAACAAGGCGGAAAACCTCGTCTTCTCGGTCGAGAAACAACTCGCCGAACTCGGCGACAACGCTCCGGCCGAACTCAAGTCAATGCTCGAAGGCAAGATCCAGTCCGTGAAGGACGCGATCTCCAGCGACGATGTCGAAAAGATCAACTCCGCCGTCTCCGACCTCGAAAGCTCGCTGCAAGCCCTCTCCCAAGCCGCCCAGCAAGGCCAGGCCGGCGGAGCCGCGCAACCCGAAGTCGAGCCCGCCGAAGACTCCGGCTCCTCCGAGCCCAAGCAAGCCAAGGGCAAGGTCGTGGACGCGGAAGTCGTGGACTAACAGAAAACTTTCCACTCCCGCCGGTGCGGGAGTGGCTTCTCACCAAAACCACCAACCAACCAACCATACAAACACATGGCCAACATCAAACCACTCGGACAACGCGTCCTCGTCAAGCGCATCGAAGCGGAAGCCGTCAGCTCCGGCGGCATCGTCCTTCCGGACACCGCCAAGGAAAAACCCCAGGAAGCCGAAGTGCTCGCGCTCGGCACCGGCGGCAAGGACGACAACGGCAATGACATCGTCTTCCACGTCAAGGTCGGCGACAAGGTGCTCATCTCCAAATACGGCGGTACCGAAGTCAAAATCGACGGCCAGGAAGTCCTCATCATCTCCCAGTCCGACATCCTCGGCGTCTGTGGCTGAAGTCAACCGTCAGCGGTCAACAGTCATCAGGAAAGACCATGAATAGCATCTTCTTCCCGATGACCAATGACAGCTGACCGATGACTCCGCCGCAATTTATTCAACTCACAAACCACCAAACCACAACGCTACAACCATTATGGCCAAACAACTCCAATTCGACGAATCCGCCCGCCAATCGCTCCTGCGCGGCGTTGAGAAACTCGCCCGTGCCGTCAAGGCCACCCTCGGCCCTGCCGGCCGCAACGTGATTCTCGACAAGAAATTCGGCTCTCCCACCATCACCAAGGACGGCGTTTCCGTCGCCAAGGAGATCGAACTCGAAGATCCCTTCGAAAACATGGGCGCGCAACTGATCCGCGAGGTTTCCTCCAAGACCAGCGACATCGCCGGCGACGGCACCACCACCGCCACCGTGCTCGCCGAGGCGATCTACAAGGAAGGCCTCCGCAACGTGGCCGCCGGTGCCAACGCGATCTCGCTGCAGCGCGGCATCCTCAAGGCCACCGAAGCGGTTGTCGGCGAACTGAAGAAGCTCTCGAAGACCGTTTCCGACGCCAAGGAAATCGCCCAGGTCGCCTCGATCTCGGCCAACTCCGATCCCGAAATCGGCGACATCATCGCCGAGGCGATGGACAAGGTCGGCAAGGACGGCACCATCACCGTCGAGGAAGCCAAGGGCATCGAGACCACCCTCGAAGTGGTCGAAGGCATGCAGTTCGACAAGGGCTACCTCAGCCCCTACTTCGTGACCAACGCCGAGAGCATGGAAGCCCAGCTCGACGATCCCTACATCCTCATCCACGAGAAGAAGATCTCGTCGCTCAAGGACATGCTTCCGCTGCTTGAAAAGGTCGCCAAGTCCGGCAAGCCGCTGCTCATCATCGCCGAGGACGTCGAGGGCGAAGCGCTCGCCACGCTCGTGGTGAACAAGCTCCGCGGCATCCTCAACGTCGCCGCCGTCAAGGCTCCCGGCTTCGGCGACCGCCGCAAGGCCATGCTCGAAGACATCGCCGTCCTCACCGGCGGCCGCGTCATCACCGAGGACCTCGGCATCAAGCTTGAGAACGTCGAAATCAACGACCTCGGCACCGCCAAACGCGTCACCATCGCCAAGGAAAACACCGTCATCGTCGAAGGCGGCGGCACATCCGAAGCCATCACCGGCCGCGTCAACCTGATCCGCAAGCAGATCGAGGAAACCACCAGCGATTACGACCGCGAGAAGCTCCAGGAGCGCCTCGCCAAGCTCGCCGGCGGTGTGGCCGTCATCAACGTCGGTGCCGCCACCGAAACCGAGATGAAGGAAAAGAAGGCCCGTGTCGAAGACGCCCTCCACGCCACCCGCGCGGCGGTCGAGGAAGGCATCGTCGCAGGCGGTGGCACCGCGCTGATCCGCGCCCAGGCCAACATCGGCGATCTCGGCCTCAGCGGTGACGAAGCCACCGGTGCCGCCATCGTCGCCCGCGCCGTGGAATCCCCGCTGCGCCAGCTCATCGCCAACGCCGGACGCGAGTCCGCCCTGATCGTCGAACACGTCAAGAAGGGCAAAGGCGCCGAAGGCTACAACGTCGCCACCGACAAATACGAGGACCTCATCAAGTCCGGCGTGGTGGACCCCACCAAGGTCACCCGCACCGCACTGCAGAACGCCGCCTCGATCTCCGGCCTGCTACTCACCACCGAGTGCCTCGTCACCGACATCCCCGAGCCGGAAAAAGCCGCTCCCGGCGGCCACGGCCACGACCACGGCATGGGCGGCATGATGTAAGCCCCCTTGGCGGCGGTTTTCAACCGCCATGCCCATACGAATCAAAAGCCGGATCCCGACCCGTCGGGGTCCGGCTTTTTTGTTAGAAAATCATGACCCGGTTCTTTCGTAGTTTTTTTTTGCGATGCGCGCGCCGCTCCGGAGAATCGCCGCCA
>DATISV010000474.1:0-7299 GCA_035468505.1 Luteolibacter sp.
CATCAAATCCTGCGGCGGCGCATGGCTAAGGCAAAAGATCCAAATCCGATAAGAATAGCTGAAGATGGTTCAGGAACGACGGTATATTGAAAATTTCCCATTCCGTAATCATACTCAGTATTAGCTTGGCTAGGCATGATAAGGTTACTGGAAACTTGATAACGGTAGTCCGTGAAGTTTATGTCCGTCTCATTAAAGCTCCATGTACCGCCAGAAAGCATGTAAGGATCCAAACCAGAAACAGCCACCAAGACATACTGTTGATTTGCTAGCAATGTCATACTGGCATTTGCGTAGCGGTATAAACCGACAAGGGGGTCTGAGGATTGCACGTCAGCCGAACCCAACAGCAATCCTGACGATAAATGAAAAATGCCCACTTTGATTCCTCCTTCTGTCGAAAAACCGTTCAACCCTGCATCATAAGCGCCGAGTGAGGTTATAGAGAGGTTTGAAGTGCCGACGGTAAATGTGGTGCCAAATGCCCATGAATTATTGGTAAATTGTTCTCCTGGCACAGTCACTGCTCTAAATACAGCTGCATTTGCCGCTCCTGCGAGCAATCCGAATGCGATTAGAGCGGCGGCAAAAAACTTGGTTTTCATGGTATAAAATTGGGGGCGGGAATTTGATAGAAGTTTGACTACGGGGGGCGCAGGGTGAACAATTTCTGTAGGAGGTTGACTTAAAGTTCCGAATTTGACATCGGGGAGCTTCACCTATTTTTGGCTAGGTGAATCACTTGGGATAGCGATAGTCCCAGCAAGCCTAACACCGGGGTGAACGGCGGCCCATTGTCACTGCGGATCGCTCCGGGCAATCCATGCCGCCAAGGCCCGCGAACCAGACATGCCAAAGAGTGAACTCTTCCCGGCACGGCGCTAGCTGCCGGTCTCGCGGACGAGTTTGGCGAAGCGGTTGCGGTCAACCAGAGAAAGAAGCTGGCTGAAAAGGCTTGAGGTGGCTACATTCATCGCCGCCCTCCCTGTTCGGCATGTGATTGGTTTTTCATTTCACCCCGATTCCATAGTTAACCCCCATTATCCATTTTCAACCCTTCCGTCTCCATCCCATCCGTGGCCGGGCCGGTGGGGCGTGGACGGCAGAGGCCCTCCGTAGGGTTTCATCCCATATCTGGCCACCCAGCTTGGCGATATTTCTTTACTTGGAAAACAGGCTGATTTTGCCGTTCCCCACAACCCCATCCAAAATAAAATCATGTCTGAATCCTCAGGCCTTGCCCGGGCGCGACGGCGCGGATGGATGCCACTGTGGTTGCTGGCTTGGCTGTGCCTTGCACCGGCCTTGCGGGCGGAACTGCGGGTGTTGTTCATCGGCAACAGCTTCACCTTCGGCTATGGCTCGACCACCGACGTGCCGGATTTGTTCGACCGCCTGGCCCGTGCGGGAGGGCAGGACGACCCGGTGACCTTGATGCGGACGATCAGCGGGAAGGATTTCCAATGGCATGCGGGCGATTCAGGCACACTTGCGGCGATCAACGAGCGGCCGTGGACGCACGTGATCCTGCAGAATTACAGCACCGAGCCGACCCATCTGACATCGATTGGCGGCAAGAGCATCGCCGATCACCTGACCTTCGGTCGTGCGCTCTACCAGCAGGTGATGGCGAACCATTCGCATTGCAACGTGGTGTTGTTCGAGACGTGGTCGCGCGCGGCCAGCCATACGCTGATCACCGGCACCTCGACGGGCTCGTCGTTCGCGTCCACCGCGCAGTTCCAGAATGAGCTGCGGACGAACTACCGGTTGTTGCGCGACAACCTGAACAAAGAGTTTCCGGATGCGCCGCCGGTGTCGGTGGCACTCGTCGGCAGCACCTGGGAGCGGGCCGGGGCATTGCTACCCCTGTCCGATCCCGGCTTTGTGGATCTGTTCATGCCGAATGAGTCGCCTCAATACGGCTACCACGCCAACGACTGCGGAACCTACCTTGCCGCCTGCGTGTTCTACGCCCAGCTTTACGAATCGAATCCGGTCGGGCTGCATATGGACACGTTGATCGGCAGCCTGAACCTGAATTTCGGGTCCGATCCCGGGATGCCCGCCTACCTCGAAGCGAAGGCTTGGGAGATGACTCAACCACCCGGTCCTGAATTCAAGGCTACGACCACCCTGACGCCGTTCGGAGACATCCAGTTGTCGTGGCCGAGCCGGGACGGAATGCTCTACAATGTGAGAGCGAGCGACAATCCAGCGGGCGACCCCTCAACATGGGCAGTGATTGAAAGCGCCATTCCACCATCAGGAATCGGGAACAACACGACAAACTTCTCCCTCTCGGGACCACGGAGGTTCTTTGTAATTGAAGAATACGCCGCTCCTTGATGCCGATAGGTCGGGTGCTGCTTCGGGAACACCGGTGTCCATACTCTAACACGTGGTTGTCGCCGGGGGATGCCGCGGCTAGCCTGCGGACCGTGCGCGGCACCCGTGCCGTGTTTCAGCGCAAGCGAACTTTTCCTCACACATCCATGGGCATCTTCAACAAACCCCGCCTCCGCGGCCATGTGCGCCGGGAAGACACCCCGGAAGGACTCTGGCACAAATGCCCGGAATGCGGCGCCATGGTCCACAATCTGGAACTCCAGCAAAACACCCAGGTCTGCCCGCACTGCTCGCACCACTTCCTCTTCGACGCCCGCGACCGCATCCTGATGCTCGCCGACAGCGGCACCTTCGAGGAAGCCGACTCTGGACTGTTCTCCGCCAATCCGCTCGATTTCCAGGGCTACTCGGAAAAAACCGCCATCCTGCGCGAAAAAACCGGCCTCAACGACGCCGTGGTCTCCGGCCGCCTCACCATCGGCGGCCACAAGGCGATGATCGCCGTCATGGATTTCAAGTTCTTCGCCGGTTCCATGGGCTCCGTGGTCGGGGAGAAAATCACCCGCGCCATCGAGACCGCCATCGCCGAGAAACGCGGCATGATCATCGTCTCCGCCTCCTCCGGCGCGCGCATGCAGGAAGGCATGCTCTCGCTCATGCAGATGGCCAAGACCTGCGGCGCGCTCGCCCGCCTCTCCGAGGCCAAACTGCCCTACATCTCGCTGATGACCCACCCGACCACCGGCGGCGTCACCGCCTCATTCGCCACCATCGGCGACATCAACCTCGCCGAGCCCAAGTGCATGATCGGCTTCGCCGGCCCGCGCGTCGTCAAGGAAACCACCCACCAGAACCTCCCGCCCGGCTTTCAGACCGCCGAGTTCATGCTCGAACACGGCCTCATCGACGCCATCGTCCCGCGCGCCAAAACCCGCGACAAACTTGTCACCCTCCTTGGCTACCTGATGCCGGCTTGAGAGTCCGGGATGTCCTGAACGATCGCCACATTTCACGAAGTCGGCCGGTGCGGCCACAAAACGCACCAAGCGGCGGGAGTCGCATCCATCCCCTCCGCGAGCGCGGGCTCCTGCCCGGTCCGCCTTTCCCGGGCCGCCTGCCCGCCGGATACCGGATAGGGCGTTGACGAACGGATTTTTTGCGTCCAGCATTCCATTCGCCACCCGGTTGTCGGCGTGGCGTTTTCCACCCATCCATCATCATGATTCGCAGCATTTTCGCCGCCCTCGTCGCGGCAACCCTTGTTACCGGAGCCGCCGCCCAGGAAGGCAAGCTCAACATCGCCACGGTGGACATGCAGGAGTTGTTCAAGAACTACTACCGCACCGCCGAGGCCCAGAAGCAGATCAACGTCGAGCGCGCCCGCATCCAGAAGGACAACAACGAGCGCCTCGGCCGCATCCGCGACCTCGAGGAAAACCTCGGCAACCTGCGCAAGCAGCTCGAAGATCCGTCGATCAACGAATCCAAGAAGCAAACGCTCTTCAAGGAGTGGCAGATGCAGCAGCAGGAGGGCATCGCGCTCGACCGCGAGCGCCGCGAGTTCCTCCAGCGCCGCAACCAGGCGCTCAACGAGAAAATGGTCCAGCGCATGAAGGGCATCCTCGAGGAAATCCGCAAGCTCGTCGAGGAACAGGCCAAGGTGGACAACTACGACTACGTGTTTGACAAGTCCGGCCTCAGCACCTCGCAGGTGCCGTTCCTGCTCTACACCAAGGACGCCACCGACATCACCGCCAACCTGCTCAAGGACCTCAACAAGGACGCTCCCGCCGACTTCAAGCCCGGCGAGGAAATCCCGGCCGTGGAAGAACCCTGATCCGCCAACCCCAAGCTCAGCCGAGTTGGCGATCGCCCTCACGCTTTCCGAGCTCGCCCGATGGATCGATGGTGACATCGTCCGGGGCGGGCTCGATTCGTCTTTCACCGGCATGGCCGCGCTCGACGCCGCCGGGCCGGGCGACGTGAGTTTTCTCGGCAACGAGAAATACCACCCGCAGTTCCAACAGACCAAGGCCGGCGCGGTGATCGTCCCGCGCCGCGAAACCGGCGGTCCGCCCGGCACCGCGCTCATCGCCGTGGACAACCCGACGCTCGCGTTCTCCACCGTGGTCCGCCACTTCGTGGAAGTGAGCCGGCAATTCGTGCCGGGCATCTCACCGCATGCGACGGTCGATCCCGCCGCGTCGCTCGATCCGGAAAAAGTCCGCGTGCATCCCGGAGCCGTGATCATGGCCGGGGCGAGCATCGGCGACGGCACCGAGATCGGCCCGAACTGCGTGATCGGTGAAAATTCGGTGATCGGCCGCGATTGCCACCTGATGGCAAACACCAGCGTGCGCGAACGCTGCATCCTCGGCGACCGCGTCATTATCCAGCCCGGATGCGTGGTCGGCTCGGACGGCTATGGCTACGAGCTGGCGAACGGACGCCATGTGAAAATCGACCAGGTCGGCATCGTCGAAATCGGCGACGACGTGGAAATCGGCGCCAACAGCACCATCGACCGCGCACGCTTCGGCAAGACCGTCATCGGCGAGGGCACCAAGATCGACAACCTGGTGCAGGTCGGCCACAACGCCGTGATCGGAAAACACTGCCTGGTGATCGCGCTCACCGGCATCGCCGGCAGCAGCCGTCTCGGCGACTATGTCACCATCGCCGGCCAGGTCGGCGTGGGCGGACATGTCACGGTGGGCGACAAGGCGACGCTCGCCGCGCGCACCGGCGTGAGCGCCAGCATTCCCGGCGGCCAGGTCTATGCCGGCAATCCCGCGCAATCGTATCAGGACGAAATGAAGATGCGCGTCAACATGCGCCGACTTCCCAAACTCATCGAGCGCATCAGGGCGCTGGAGAAAAAACTCGCCGACCAGTAACCGCGTTCTCACGAACGCGCCTACGTCCTGACGAGCGCGCCCAAAGGCACCGAGAGCAACAGGCACTCGATCCGCGCTCCGGGATGGATTTTCTGCAACGCGGAACGATAGGCATCCATCTGGCCGGAGTAGCGCTCCGTCAATTCATCCGGCGAGTTCACCGCATCGGTTTTGAAATCGATGATTTCCACGAGTGTGACGCTTCCGGTTGAGTCGCGATGAAGATGCAGCCGGTCGATGATGCCACTGAGCAATATGCCATCCATCACGCAGTCGATCGGCTGTTCGCGGCGCAATATGATATCTCTTCCGCTGCGCCGGAAAATTTCTGTTTGATAGGGATTCGCCAGCAGGCTGGCCACCGCGCGGCCCGCGTCGTCGGCGGGGAAGCTTGGTTTGGCTTCATCAATCCAGCCGACCTGTTCCATCAACGCATGCACGGCACTGCCGAAGCGCATGCCGCCGGCGGAGCGGGCGATCCTGCGGTCTTTCGATTTCGCGCCGCTGGGAGTGGCGCGACGGCGCTTGGCGATCGCTTTGCCAAGCGTGGCGATTTCCGCGCGCGGCGGTTCGCCTTCGATTTCGGGAATCGATTGCGACCAATCGGGCAAGCCGGCCTGGAAAACCACACCGGGTTCCGCTCCGGCATCCATCGAACGTGCCAGCCAGTTGGCGAGCGCCGGTTTGAGCGGATCGGCTTTTTCCGCAGGCACATCGAGCAGCGCGTAGAGCCCGCGTTTCGCCCGCGTGAGCGCCACGTAGAGCATGCAGAATCCCTCGTAGCGCTGGTCCGCCGCCCACCGTTCCTCGGCCTCGCGCAGCTCGGGAATCACATCGCGCGCCCACTTCGGCGGCGTTTCCGCGATCCAGTCCGGTCCCTCGGCGATATCGAAGCGCTGTGTTTGCGGCAGCGGCGTGTCGGGAATCTCCGGCAGCAGCACCACATCGAATCCGAGACCCTTCGACTTGTGGATGGTCATCACCTGCACCGCCGCCTCGCCGGGGCTTTGCGCGATTTCGAGCCGCGCGATCCAATCCGCAGCTTCCGCCGGCGAAACCACCCCGCGCGCGTCGAGATCGGCCAGAGCACCCATCAGATCGCCCGCGCGACGGCGGCCGAAGTCGGACCACGACGGCCATAGTGGATCGATCAGCGCGCCGATCGCTTTGGCATGACCTTCGCCTGAGATCCGTCGCGTGAGCGTTTCCCACATCGCGGGCCACGACTCGCCGCAAGTTGCGCGCAGCACGGCGGCCACGGGCGACATTTCGATCACTTCACGCGCGAAGTTGTCATTGGGATCGGCCAGCCATTTGAGCAATTGGTGGACCACCACGCCAAGCGGGTTGTCCTCGGCGGGCAGGCGGCGGCCTTCCTCGATCACGTCGAAATGCCGCGTGCGCAAAAAGTCGGCCGTTTCCTTCACAGACTCATTGTCGCGCAACAGGACGCCGCAGGTCATGTGGCGCTTGCCCACGCCGATTTCTGTTAGGATCTCCGCCATCCGTTCAAGTCGCGCCTCCCAATCGCCGACCACCTCCACGCGCGCCTCGCCGCGTTTCGATTCCACGGTGAGCGGCTTGGCGGAAACGTGTTCGCGCCAGTCCTCCGTCCAGCGGCGCGAGGCCATGCCGAACAATTCGGCCATGGTTTCCTCATCGCCGCAGACCAGATTCACCAGTTCCAGCACCTCCGGACACGAGCGCCATGAAACCTCCATCGGCTCGATTTTCAGGTCACCGCCGTAGCGTTCGATCACTTCGTCGAACAAGCGCACGTCGCCGCCGCGCCAGCCGTAGATCGCCTGCTTGCGGTCGCCTACGATGAACATCGATCCATCTTCGCCGGTGGCGGCTTCGTCGATGAGCGGCAGCAGGCCGGTCCAATCGGCGCGGCTGGTGTCCTGGAATTCGTCGAGCAGCCAGTGGTCGTGGTGGGCGTCGAGCCGGAAGTCCACGGCCTCGCGGCGCAGGCGGGCGTCCTCGTCGCGAGCCCATTCGCCCATCAGCAGCTTCACGTCGTTGAACTGGAGCATGCCGTTGCGGCGCAGGC
>DATISV010000475.1:0-1737 GCA_035468505.1 Luteolibacter sp.
ATGGCCGTTCCGCAGTTTTACGGACAAACGGCCGACCAGCCGGCCAAAGCGCCCGAAAACCCGCACGTTTATCTGCTGATCGGCCAATCGAACATGGCCGGCCGCGCCGAAATCCCCGAAGACGCCGGCGGCATCATCGACCGCTGTTTTCTGCTCAACGAAAAAAACGAGTGGGAGCCCGCGCGCAATCCGCTGAACCGCCATTCCTCGGTCGGCAAGGGTGGCTCCATGCAGAAACTCGGACCCGGATATGCCTTCGTCCGCAAAATGCTCGAACAGGACAAGGACCTCACCATCGGCCTGGTCGTCAACGCGCGCGGCGGCACGAAAATCGACCAGTGGCTCGGCAAATCCGAGCTGTATTGGGGCGCGCGCAAACGCACCAAGGCCGCCCTGCGAAACGGCACGCTCAAGGGCGTGCTGTGGCACCAGGGGGAAAGCGACAACAATGCGCCGGAAGGATACCTCGAAAAACTCCAGACACTCATCGGCAACCTGCGTGCCGATTTCAACGACACCAAGCTGCCATTCATCGCCGGCCAGATCGCCAACGGACCCGCCATCAACGAACAGATCGCGAATCTCCCCGGAACCACGCACGCCACCGCCTTCGCCAGTTCGGACGGCCTCACCACCACCGACCGCGTCCACTTCGACACCAAAAGCCAGCTTCTGTTAGGCGAACGCTACGCGGAGCAGATGATGCGCGTGCAGGCCACGCTTCCCGCCGCGCCCAAGCCGCCGGCCGACATCAAGTTCATCGATCCCCACGTGCATGCCATGTCCGTCACGCCGCTCGGACTCCGCGCGGTGGCGAAGTGGATGGAGGAACGCAATGTCGAACGCTGCATCGTAAGCCCGCTCAACCACAAGGGCTCGCGCGCATGGACCGAGGAGGAACGCAAACAGCTCCTCGAAAACTTCCGTCCCTACAAAGGCCGCATCGACCGCATGACCATCATCGATCCCGGCGAGGTGCAGACCGTGGACGAGGCCGTCGCCATCCTCAAGCGCGAGATCGCCGACGGTGCCGTGGCCTTCGGCGAGCACTATGGCAAGGACCTGATGTTCGACGATCCCAAGAACCTCATGTTATACGAAGCCTCCGAAAAGGTCGGGCTGCCCGTGATGTTTCACATCGATCAGAATAAGAACATGGTCGAGCCCGGCATGGCGCGAGTGGACCGGGTGCTCAAGATGTTTCCCAACTGCAAGGTCGTCGCCCACGCCTACTGGTGGCGGCAGCTCGCCAACGGCACCTGCGACCGCCAGCTCCAGGAACACCCGAACCTCTACGCCGACATGTCAGGCCACGTCGTCATCCAGGTGCTCAACCGCGACCGCGAATACGCCCGCGAGTTTCTCATCCGCAACCAGGACAAGATCCTGTGGGCCACCGACGAAGGCTGGTGGTCGTTCGGCAACAAGGACCGGCAGATGAGCCAACACTACACCTTCTTCGAGGAACTCGAACTCCCCGACGAAGTGCGCCACAAGATCTATCGAGGCAACGCCGAGAAGGTGTATGGGCTGCGGTAGGAGCGAGCCGCCATCACACCTTGAACATCCCGCCGCGTTTGCCGGCGAGGACGGCGGCTCCCATGATGGCCACGGAAAGAAACACCATCGCCCACACGCCGAGTGCGGCGGCGAGTTCGGTGCCGTTGCCGAGGGTGGAGAGCAAGGTGAAGATCGCCTTGGTGATCGGGTAGTGTTGTTCCTGTTGGGCGAGAATCA
>DATISV010000476.1:0-3475 GCA_035468505.1 Luteolibacter sp.
TGCCGGAATTACTCGAACGGCTCGCCAAAGGACCCACGCGCGACGACCCGCGCGGCATGGAGCAACGCTATCTGACCTACATCGTCTTCGGCCAGATGCTCAAAAAATCGCTCGACGGCGTGGACCGCAATCTGCTCGCCAAGGCGGTGGCCGCCGGCCTGCGCAACCAGGACGGCCGCTCGCGCGGAGCCATCGGCGGCATCTATCAGAAATTCGCCTACGAGGACATCAAGCCGCTGCTGCCCGCCATCCACGAGGCGATCGTCAAGCCCGCGCCCAGCGGCATCATGTTCGCCGATGGCAGCCGCATCGCCGGCATCAAGGTGCTGGCGAAACACCGAATCAAGGAAGGCATCCCGCTGTGCCTCGATTTCATCGACATCGAGCGCTGGAACAAACGCTCCCGCATCACCCAGTGCCTCGAAACGCTCGCCGAATACGGAGCCGCCGCCAAGCCGATGCTGCCCCGCCTGCGGCAGTTGGAAAAAGATCTTCTCGCCCACTCCGAGGCGCGCGGACTGCAAGCGCAGATCGAGCAAACCCGCACGCTCATCAAGAACCTCGAAAACGCCACCGGCACCGTCGAGTTGCGAAGCATCCGCTGATGCCGCCGTTCACCGAGATCGATCGCGAGGATTTCCGCAACCTGCTGGCGGAGATCGCCGTCACCCACATGCCCTTCGGGAAATTCGGCATCCAGGCCCATCCTCCCGCCGGCGTGCCGATCATGGACCTGCCGATCGAATACCTCGCCTGGTTCAAGGAGCGCGGATTTCCCAAAGGTCGTCTCGGCGAGCTGATGGAACAGGTTTTCGAAATCAAGGCGGCGGGCATGGACATGGTGTTCGATCCGCTCCGCGCCGCCCGCGGCGGCCGCCACCCGCTGCGCGAACTGCGGAAAAAGCATCACCGCTTCGATTGAGCCGCGCCGGGCTCCGGTATCGACAGCGGCGCCCCCCTGCCCCACCCTTGCGGCGAAATGACCCGAGCGCTCGTCCTGCTCATCGCCCTTGCCACCGCCGTGTGGAGCCAATCCGCCGCGCCGCGCGTCGCGGTCGTCAAGGTGGCGGACATCTACCGCGGCCTGGAGGCGACCTCCCGGCTCGACGAACGTGTCCGTCGCGAACGCGAGGAGATCCTCGCCGACCCGCGCGCCGCCGAGGTCCGCCGCATCATCGCCGAGCTCCGCGAAATGGAGGAACGCAGCCGCGATCCCTCCGCCAAGTCCGACGAACAGACCGCGCGCCGGCTCGAACGCGCGCTCGACATCAAACGCCGCGAGGCATGGACACTGCAGCGCGAGTTCGAGAATTTCCGCGAGCAGCGGCGCAGGGAAATCGACCGCGCCATGGTCACCGAGATGCGCGCCAACCTCAATCTGATCGCCGAAACCGCCCGTCGCACCGCGCAGGAACGGGGATTCGACCTCCTGCTCGACTCGTCCGGCGAAACCAACACCGGCGTGCCCTTCGTTCTCTATCAGAAAAACGCCATCGATTTGACGGACGATGTCGCCGCCGCCATCGTTTCCGAAACCGCCTCACCCCCCACCGACTGAACCGCCATGGATTTTCTCCTCGAAGCACTCAAACAGGAATTCGTCTGGGGCCTGCTCACCGGCCTGCTGGTCGCGGGTTTCATCTGGAAATCCGGCTATTCGCACCGCCGCCGCGACGCCCGCGAAATCAAGCGAATCGAATCCGAAATGAAGGATCTGCAGGGCCATCTCAACACCCAGCTCAAGATCAACGCCACCGGCAACGAATCGTTGCTGGGCGAACTCGATAAACTTCGCCAGCAGAACGAGAACCTGCGCGTCCTCAACTCGACGCTTCAACAGAAGCCGGGCCGCACGGAACTGCGCCAGTTGCAGGCCCACGACATCGCCGTCAGCACGCTGCGCGAACAGGCCCCCGGATTCGCCGCCGCGTGGGAAAAGGCCCTCCGCCACGCCGAAGCCGAACTCGAAGCCGCCGACTCGGGGCTCAGGAAACTCGTCCGCCGCGTCATGCCCGGACTCGGCGGACCGACCACAAGCACGCCGCCCGCGATCGAGGTCGAGGGAGACAAGGAAAACAAATTATATCTAACGTAAAACCCATGGAAAACTTCATCGCATTCGAATCCAAGATGCTCGCCGCCGGCATGGGCGATGCCGCGATCCGCGCGTTCCGCCGCGGCTACGAAGCCCTGCTGCGAAATGAAAGCGCGATGATTCCCGAGGACGGAATCGAGCCCGCCGCCTCGCTGCCCACGCTCGACGATCTCGAGGCCACCCCGCCAGCCGATGCCGCGCTCGTTTCGCAGGCGGTGGTCATCAAGCTCAATGGCGGCCTCGGCACCAGCATGGGCCTGCAGGGACCCAAGAGCCTGCTCGAAGTGCGCGAGGGCGTGAATTTCCTCGATCTGATGGTCCGCCAGGTCCTCGACCTGCGCCAGACCAGCGGCGCGCCGGTACGCCTGCTGCTGATGAACAGCTTCAGCACCAGCGGCGACACGCTCGCCCACCTCGCCCGCTACGAGGCGGATGGATTCGGCGACGCGAACGAATGCGAGTTGATGCAAAACCAGATCCCGAAGATCGACGAAGCGTCGATGCTGCCGGTGACCTGGCCGGACGATCCATCACTCGAATGGTGCCCGCCCGGCCATGGCGATTTGTATCCGGCGCTGGTCGGCAGCGGCTGGCTCGACCGTCTGCTCGCCGAGGGTGTGAGATATGCCTTCGTTTCCAATTCGGACAATCTCGGCGCGGTGCTCGATCCGGTGATCCTCCGCCACTTCGCGGAATCCGGCGCGCCGTTCCTGATGGAATGCACGCGCCGCACCGCCGCCGACCGCAAGGGCGGCCACCTCGCCAAACGCAAGTCCGATGGCAGACTGCTGCTGCGCGAAGTGGCGCAATGCCCCGATGCGGACCTCGAGGCCTTCCAGGACATTGATCGTCACCAGTATTTCAACACCAACAACCTCTGGTTGCGACTCGACCGCCTCAAGGAACAACTCGAAGCCGACCACGGCGTGCTGCCGCTGCCAACAATCCGCAACCGCAAGACCGTCGATCCGCGCGACAAGTCATCGACCCCCGTCATCCAGCTTGAAAGCGCGATGGGCGCGGCCATTGAGTGTTTCGAGGGCGCCGCCGCCATCGACGTGCCGCGCAGCCGCTTCGCACCCGTCAAGACCACCGCCGACCTGCTCGCGTTGCGTTCAGACGCCTACGAGATTCTTGAGATCGGCCAGGTCCGCCTGCACCCCGCACGCCTCGGCGCACCGCCGGTCGTCACGCTGCCGGACGCCTACAAACTCGTCGATTCAATCGCCGACATGACCGTCCCCTCGCTCCTCAACTGCCGCAGCCTGAACATCACCGGCCCCGTCCGCTTCGAGGAAGGTGTGGTGATTGAAGGCGATGTCAACCTCGGCAGCGATGGTGGTGAGATGACGGTCGTGAAATCAGGAACCTTGCGTGGCT
>DATISV010000477.1:0-8494 GCA_035468505.1 Luteolibacter sp.
GGGCGCGCGGCGTGATCAGCGGTCGATGAAATGACCGGCCACCTTCACATTGATCGCATACAGTGAGGAGCGCGCGGTGATGAAGAGGGTGCTGCCGTTCTTGCCGCCGAAGCAGAGGTTCGCGGGGACTTCCGGCACTGCAATTGTTCCTAACAGTTTGCCCTTCGTATCATATACCCGCACACCGTCGCCGGCGGTGGACCACAGGCGGCCGTCCGCATCGCAGCGGATGCCGTCGGGCGTGCCCTGGTCGATTTCGCAGAACACGCGGCCGTTGGCGATGCCGCCGTCATCGAGCACGTCGAACACGCGGATGTGTTTCGGCTTGCCGGCATCGGCGATGTAGAGCCGCCTGCCGTCGGGCGAGAGCGCGATGCCGTTCGGTTTGTCGAAGTCCCTGGCGAGCGCGCGCAGTTCGTTTTTCGCGGGATCGAAGCGATACACCCAGTTGCCGCCGATCTCGCTTGGAGTGCCGCGCAGGCCGTAGTCGGGATCGGTGAAGTAAACCGCGCCGTCGGCGGCGGCCGTGGCGTCGTTGGGTGAGTTGAACGCCTTGCCCTCGAAGCGATCCACCAGCGTGCGGTGCGTGCCGTCGGTTTCCAGAATGCTGAGCCTGCGGCCGGAATGCTCGCAGGTGACGATGCGGCCCTCGCGGTCGAGGGTGTTGCCGTTGGCGTTGCGGCTCGGCTTGCGGATCACGGCGAGGCCGTCCTTTTCGCACCAGCGCTTCATTTCATCGGCCGGGATGTCGCTGAAGACGAGGTATCCTCCATCACGCGGCACCCACACCGGGCCTTCGGTGAATTTCATGCCGCCCGCGAGCTTCCGCACCTCCGCCGCGGGATCGACACAGTGCGCAAACTCATCGGCGCACACCGCACCCCCCGTCACACACAGGATCGCAAGCAGGCATTTCATGATGCGTCACGATCCACGATGCCTGTGGCGGGGAAAGCAAAATTGCCGCAAAAACCGGCCCGGGGCTGTGTGCCGCCGGGCCGGTAAAACCGGTTTGGATCGGAAAGCAGGCGGGTTTGTGCGCGATTCCCCCCGAATCGGTCACAAACCCGCGCTGTAGCCGTGTATCACGTCGGGTTTTTTAGTGGATACCACTGCATGACAGCGGCACGGATTGCGCCATCCGCATCGCCGTTTGTCCAGAAATCCGATGCGCTTTTTCCATCGACACTTGGACCTTGAAGGGGCAACTTTTACCCGCCTTGAGCGTATTCAATCCCATCGGTGTCGCGGAACAGGCGGCTGATTTTCTCCGGCGGCAAATCCTGCGCGGCCACTGGAGCGGCACCATGCCCGGCAGGCACGAACTCGCCGCGGAGCTGGGCATCAATCACAAGACCGTGGAGACCGCGCTCCAGCAGCTCGAAAAGCAGGGAATCCTGACAAAGCAAGGCACCGGGCGGGGACGCGGCATCGTCCTGCCGGATGGGAAAAAAGGCCTGCCTTCTCTGAGGATCGCCATTCTAATAGGGAGACCCCTCGACCGTGCGCAGGACTTCATGATCAATGTGAAACACCGCCTGACCGAGGACGGGCACATGGCATTCCACCCCAGGCCATGCCTGCACGATCTGGGCATGGACGTGCGGCGCGTCGCGAAACTGGTGCGGGACACCGCAGCCGACGCCTGGGTGGTGGTGGGGGCATCGCGCGAGGTGCTCGAATGGTTCGCCATGCAGCCGGTTCCGGCATGTGCGATGTTTGGTCAACGGGACGGCGTGCCGCTGGCGGGCGGAGGGCCCGACAAGTCGCCGGCCTACGCGGAGGCCACGCGCCAGCTGTTGGAACTCGGGCACCGCCGCATCGTGTTGCTGACACACCGCCTGCGCAGGCTGCCGCAGCCCGGCACCAGCGAGCGCGCCTTCCTCGCCGAGCTGGCGTCCGCGGGGATCGAGCCGGCGGATTATTATCATCTGCCAGACTGGGAGGAAACCGTGGACGGTTTCCATGCGCGGCTCGAATCCTTGTTCCAGGTCACGCCGCCAAGCGCCATGATCGTGGATTCGGCACCCTTGTTTTCGGGAGTCGCGCAATTTCTCTCCCGACAGGGGCTGCGGGTGCCGGAGGACGTGTCCTTGGTCTGCACCGACGAATCGCCCGGTTTCCGCTGGCACCGTCCGTCGGTGGCCCACATCCGCTGGGATAGAGGCCCGGTGGTCCGGCGGGTGGTGAACTGGGCCGCCAACATCAGCCGCGGCAAAACGGATATCCGGCAAGTGCCCACCCCGGCCGAGTTCGTGCCCGGCGGCAGCATCGGCCCGGTGTGCGTAAAATGAATGCGTTTGTTGAAACGGAAAAAGCGGCCCCCCGGATGGGAGGCCGCTTGTGGGAATCCGCGTTCTAACGAACGCGCCTACGGCTGGGCCACTTCCACGTTGAGGCGGACGAAGAGCTTGCCGTCCACTGCCAGCGTGCGGCGGATCTTCACTTCCACCAAATCGATGCCCGCGCCGGCACCGTCGTCGGTGGGAGTGATGACGATGTCCGTCCCGGCCACCGCGTCGGTCCAGCCGGCGAGGTCGCTGCCGTATTGCGCGGCGATGGTGGTGTTGGCATCGGCCGCGGCTTCATCCGCACGACGGTAGGTGAAGATGAAGAAGTCGGGGTCGCTGGTGTTGTCGAAGGTCGGCGCGATGCCGGCGTCGTCGCTGCCGTCGGTGGGATCGCCGCCAAGCACCCATTCGAGGCCGGTTTCCAAACCGCCGGCGTCGAAGTCGAGTGCGGGATCGGGATCGGTGAGACCGGCGAAGCCGCCGGCCCATGAGATGTAGGAGGCGTCCGTTTCCACGGTGATGACCGTGTCGTCGGTGAATGCGGAACCGGTATCCAGCGCATTGCCCGCAAGATCGGTGAGCGTGGCTCCGGCCGGAATCCTCAGTTGCAGTGTGCCGACAGTGGTGGGTGTGACGGTCACCTCGAACACCGACGGGTCTTCGAGTTGGACAATGCTGCCGATGGTGATGGCCGAGCTGCCGGCGTTGCTGAAGTCCGCAGCGTTCACCGTTCCGGGCAGCATCGCTTCGTCGAAGGTGACGGTGTAAACCACCGGATCACCCGCCGTGACCGGGCCGCCCGAGACATTGTCCTCGATGGAAACCAGCGCGGGTGCGGCGGCGTCCAGGGTGTCATAGACGAACAGCCTTTCGGAGATGCCCATCAGATATTGCAGGCTGCTGGTCGCTTGGTTGTTGTTCGCCTGGACCCAGTCGGTCCAGCCGGACCAGTGCCTGCGCGCATTGCCGTCGGTCGCGCCCAACTGGTCGCCACCATCGCCGACCCCGCCGACTGTCGATCCCGTCCAAACATTCCTGAGATTCCCTTCGAGGTCCGTTCGGTTTTGTGTGAACAGGAAATCCCACATGTCAGCCGCATCGACGGCGATGGTCGCGTTGTCATATGCGTTAATGACGGCACCGGTGATGATGACGTTGTCCACCGCATTGGTCGTGGTCGTCGAACCGAGGGCGAACCAGTTGACAGTGCCCAGATTTTCGAAACCGGGAACCGTTTGGTTGGCGGCATCCGCTTGGACGAATGCGTTGTAGAAGGCGATGTCGGTTGCGGTCGCCGGAGTGTCACCCATCGTGCAATAGAGCAGATGATAACTGTCTCCGGCCTTCCATGCCTCGCCGGTGTTGGGATTGATTCCGCCGTTGGTGGTCAGGTCGAGAATTCCCAACTGGCTGGCAAGCGCCGCGGTGGTGAAATTCCACTCGGTGTCGTTGGCGATGCCGGCGAAATCGACGTCGCTGAAATTTCGCAGCGCGGTCCCCGGGATTTGCACGGCGTAGGACCGGCCGGATTCCAGGAACGCGGCGGGATTGATGGTGAGCACGTTGTCCGAGAGTGTCACCTGCGAGGTATCGGTCACGGCTATGGTCTGGGTGGTGGAGTCGTCGAGCAGGTCCTTGATGACGATGTCGCCGGTGCCGGGGATCAGGTTCTGGTCAAAGGTGGCGACGATGTTGGCTCCGATGCTGACACCCGTGACATCGTCTTCCGGGCTCTTCACGCTGATGAGCGGCGGGTTGAGGTCTTGCGCGGCGGTCGAGACATTCCACACGGTGTCGTCACTGATGCCGGGGAAAGCGTTGCCGGAGAAATCCTCAAGGGCGTTGCCGCTGATGAGCACCGCGAAGGTGGAATCGAAGGCGAGGTTCGCGGCGGGATCGATGATCAGATCGCGGCCGGACAGGCTCACTTGCGCGTCCGGCAGCGTGATGACCTGCTCGGTGACGGCGGTGAGGTTCTTGATGGTGACGCTGCCGGTGCCGGTGAACTGAACGTCTTCATTGAAGGTCGCGGTCAGGGTGATGCCGGGGTAAAGGTCAGTCGTTTCATCGGCGGGATCCAGACTGACGATGAACGGCGGATCCTCGTCCGGACCGCGCACGGCGATGAAGTTGTTCTCCACTTCCTCTGGCGTGAGGATCTGGTTGTGATAGACGCGGATCAGCGACATCAGGCCGTTGTAGGAGACGGTGTTCTGCTGGCCGTTGCCGATGCCGCCGACGTTGTTTCCGCCGAGCGTGCCGAAGCCGACATTGTCACCGCCGGACCAGTCGTTGCCGCCGGGATTGGAGGTGCCGACCAACCCGCCGTTGATGAACATCTGCATCGAGCCAGTTGCGGTGTCGTAAGTCATGACCACTTGGATGAATTCCTCCGTCGCCGGGCCGAGCAGCAGGCCGAGCGGGTCCGTCGAGATGTCATAAGAGACCAGGCCGCTGCCCGGCAGTTTGCGGAACTGCAACTGATTGTTGTTGACGAACAGACCCATGCCGGTGCCGCCGCCGTCTTCGAAGATGATCTGGCCGTTCGAAACGCCGGGCGTGAGGTTGTCCGGCCGGATCCACATTTCCATGGTCACCGGGTCGTTGGTCCAGTCCTCGAGGGTGTTCTGGAATGATCGCTCGGTCGTGGTTCCAACATCGACGAGAAGGGCACCCGCTTCCTTCCCGGTCGAGCCGCCCACGAAGTCATAGGCGTGGGTCAGCAGCGTGTTGGTGGTCACCGGGACATGGGTCACCGCCGGACTGTCGTCGAGCAGCAATTCCAGGCCGGATAGTCCGGTCACGTCCTCCCAGCGGTCGTTGCCGCCGTCGTCCTGGCCGGCGTCGGCGAGAAAATCGAAGCCGGGTGTCACTTCGGCGAGTTGCAGGATCACGGTGGCCGTGGCCGTGGCGGTGGCCGTGGAGGAATCGGTCACCCGCAGTTGGATGGTGTTGCTGCCGAGTGCGAGGCCATGGACCGACTGGAGATCGGAGAACGAAATGGCCGCCGGGGTTTCTCCGGTGACATCACCGAAGGTGTCGTCATTGTTGAGATCCCACTCGTAGAGCGTGAGGGTTTCGCCGCCGGAGGGCACGGATGCACTTCCGTCCAGCTCGAGCGAGCCGCTCGGCACGACCACGTAGGGACCGCCGGCGTTGGCGACCGGATCGGCGAGGGCGACGGTGAGCTGGACATCGTCGAAGCACACTTCGTCGGAGGCGGCCAGACCCTTGCTGAGCAGGCGGATTTCCAGCGGCTGGCCGACGAGCGCCGCATCACCGGCGTCGTAGGTGTAATTGACCGTGGAGGTCGAGAAGGAGTCCTCGGCGATGGTCAGGCTGTTGTCGTCCTCGGCGAGCAGGGTGCCGCCGGCGAAGAGCTGGACCCGGTATCCCGGGAAAGAGACGGCACTGTACTTGGAATTTCCCACCTCGACGGTGAGAGTGTAGCCGGCACCATCCTGGAACGTGGCGGCGAGCACTTGGGACAGCCCTTCCTCGCTGCCGTTGGCGTCGAAAATACTGGCGACATTCTGTCCCTCAGGAGCTTCGGCCGTGAAATCGTTGGCATCAGGGTTTAAAACATCGGCGGTTGCGCCGTTGAACGAGGTCCATCCGGTGGGAAGGCCGCCTACGGTTCCATCAGCCGTAACCGGATCTTCGAATCCGGGGTTGGTGATGGGAACGGCCGACTGGCTCCATCCGGTGGCACTCAATCCCAGCGAGAGCATCGCGAGACTGCCGACGAGGGGTATTCTGGATTTTGTGTTCATGGGTTGTTGATGTGTGTGTGCGTGGGTTTCGCAAAACAGACATTGGCGGACGAATAGCACACCGCAGCCTTTCGGTCCGGCGTGAACCCGCATCCAATGCCCTGATTTGCGATAATGACCCTCTACCCAAAAAGCCCGCGCCCGCCGGGGTCAAACCAAAATCAACCCGGATCGCATTGCGACCATGACCTTTTGGGGGCAACTTGCCTCCGGATGAATAGCGGCGTTGCCTAGGCCGCTCCGGTTTCGACTTCCTCCTCCACTCGCGCGGCGCGGCGCAGGCCCTGGGCGCTGGAGTGGCCGGTGACCTTGCGGGCCAGCCAGTCGAAAAGCAGGTAGAACACCGGCACCACGAACAGCGTGAGGACCGTGGCGATGCCGAGGCCGCCGACAACCACCAGGCCGAGCGGATTGCGGGTTTCGGCACCGGCTCCGGTGGTGAGCGCCAGCGGCATGGTGCCACCAATGGTCGAGATCGAGGTCATCAGGATGGGCCGGAACCGCAGGGTGGTGCCTTCCCAAACGGCGTCGAAGGCGGATTTCCCCTGAAGCTGGAGCTGGTTGGCGAACTCGACGATGAGAATCCCGTTCTTGGCGATCAGGCCAATGAGCAGGATGAGGCCGAACTGCGCGAACAGGTTGTTGGTCATCGGCGGGCCGAAAAAGCGGGTCACGTAGAGCGTGATGAGTCCGCCGGTCAGCGCTAGCGCCACACCGGTGAAAATCGTCACCGGGTGAATCCAGCTCTCGAACTGGGCGGCGAGGATCAGGAAGGTGAACAGCAGGCCTAACCGAAAGAGCATCATGGTGTCGGTGGCGCTGTCCACGTATTCGCGCGTCTCGCCGTCCCACGCGTAGTTGTAGCCCTCCGGCAGGATGTCGGGCGCGATTTCCTCGATGAAATCCACGCCGTCGCCGATGGTTTTCCCGGGAGCCAACCGCGCCAGCAGGCTGGTCGAGCGCAGGCGGTTGAAGTGCGGATATTCCTCCGGGGTGATGGTTTCCTCGTGGCTGACGAGATTCGAAAGCTGGACGAGTCCGCCGTTGTCGGAGCGCACATAGACGCGGCCGAGGTCGGATGGCGCAAGCCGGGCGCTGTCCTCGATCTGGAGGATCACGTCATACTGGCGGCTTTGTTGCTTGAACTGGGTGACCTGGCGGCCGCCGAAGAGCGATTCGAGCGTGGTGGCGACGCGCGAAACGGGCACGCCGAGGTCGGCGGCACGGGCGCGGTCGATGGTGACATCGAGCTGCGGTTTGTCGGTCTTGGTCCCGGGGCGCGCACTGTCGAAAATGCCGCTTGCGCGCATTTTCCCGAGGATTGCCTCGCCGTATTCCTGCAGCTTGTCGAAATCGCTGCCTTGGAGGACGAGTTGGAACGGTTCGCTGAGGCTGCGGCCGCCGAGCGGGTTGGGAATGAAGGCAAACGACAATCCGCCGGTGACCTCCTGCGCATAGCCGGCGTTGATTTCGCCGACGACGTCCTGAGTCGAGCGCTCGCGCTCCTCCCACGGCTTGAGGGTGGAGAACACGAGGCCGGTATTGCCGGAGCCCGGGCGGCCGCGGGCGAAGGCGGTGGCGGAGAAGTAGCGCTCGAGTTCGGGCGCGCGCTCGATGATGTCGGTCATCCTGCCCATGTAATTGATGGTATAGTCCGGATGCGATCCGAGCGGGCCGTTGAAAATGGAAATGAAGCTGCCGCGGTCTTCGAGCGGCGTGAGTTCGCGTTGCAGGCCCTTGTAGGCGAACGGCGCGAGCGCCACGAAACCGAGCGCGAGCAACACCACCAGCGGCCACGCCTTGAGCGAAAGCCGCAGGGATTTCCCGAACCAGCGGGTCGCGAAATCGAAGCCCGGCTCGGTGATCCGGTAGAGCCAGCCGTGCTGCGGGTGGCCGGTGGCGGGATCCGCGCCTTTGAGCAGCAGCGAGCACAGCATCGGCGTGACCGAAAGCGAGACCAACGAGGATACCATCACCGAAACCGCCAGCGAAATGCCGAATTCGTAGAACAGGCGGCCGGTCGAACCGGTCTGGAAGGCCACCGGCAGAAACACCGCCGCCAGCGTGAGAGTGGAAGCGATGATCGCGAAGGCGACCTGCCGCGAACCGAGCACCGCGGCGCGGATCCTCGTTTCCCCGTCCTCGATGCGGCGGTAGATGTTTTCCAGCATCACGATCGCATCGTCCACCACCAGGCCGATGGCCAGCACCAGCGCGAGCATGGTGAGGATGTTGATCGAGAACCCGAGCGCGGCGATCACCGCGAAGGTGCCGATGATCGAGATCGGCACCGCGGTGATCGGGATGATCACCGCGCGCCAGTCGCGCAGGAAAAAGAAGATCACCGCGCTGACGATGATGAAGGCGATGAAGAAGGTCTGGAACACCTCGTCCACCGAGCGCTGGACGAAGACCGAGCTGTCATAACCC
>DATISV010000478.1:0-1503 GCA_035468505.1 Luteolibacter sp.
CAAAACGAGGACGGCCGGGCGCGCGGCAGTTTCACCAGCGTTTACGACAATCTCACCCATGAGGAAATCAAGCCGCTGCTACCGGCCATTCTCCGCGCGGTCACCGAGCCCGCGCCAAGCGGCATCATGTTCGCCGACGGCATCCGGATGGCGGGCCTGCGTATTTTGGTCAAACACCGGGTCCCGGAAGGCATCAAGGCGTGTGTGGAATGGGTGCGGACGCAAAACCACTGGCACAGCGCGGACCGCACCGCCGAACTCATGAAAATCCTGTTGGAATACGGTCCGGCGGCGAAGTCCGCGATTCCGGAACTCAAGGCAATCGCCGAGCGTCTCACCGATGATAATGATCGCATGAAGAGGCTGTTTCCCAAACAGGCCGCCACCATTCGCAAGACGATCCTCGATACGATCCCCGCGCTTGAGGCGCTCTAGTCCGCCTCCGGGTCTCTCGGCGCATCAACAAGCGGTGATTGGCGCGGGTTCGACCCGCGCTCCGCCATTGCCGGCGCTATGGTAGATCGCCTCGATGACCGCCACCGCCTTGCGGGCCTCACGGGCGGAGGTGGATGGCTCCCTTCCTTCGCGGATGGCGCGGACGACCTCCTCGAAATTCCGCTGGTGCTGCAGGGATTGGATGGCGGCCGGATCGTTGGCACCGAGGCCGGGTTTTCCGTCGGCCATCAATTCGGCACGAATCCGGTGGTCTTCATTGCAATGAGCAAGGAAATCCCAAACCTCGAACGACTCGTCGGCGAGAAACACCGAGCCGCCGGTGCCGCACAATTGGATGCGCACGGGATGACCGGTTTGCGAGGCGCAACAGGTGGCGGCCTCGATGACTCCGCGCGCGCCGTTTTCGAATTCCATAATCGCCACCGCGATGTCCTCGACCTCGATCCCCTCATGGGCGAGACAGGCGATATCCGCTCGCACGGCACGCACCGGTCCGGCCAGGTGGAGCAGGGCATCGACCGCATGGATTCCCTGGTTCATCAGCGCGCCTCCGCCATCCAAGGCCCATGTGCCGCGCCATGCGGCGGAATCGTAATACGCCTGGTCGCGGAACCACTTCACATGACACGAGGCGGAGGTGAGCCGGCCGAAGCGTCCGGCGGACACCGCATTCCAGAATGCGTCCATCGCGGGTGTGAAGCGGCGGTTCAGGACCGAAGCGAGCACCTTGCCGGCGGCGGACGCGGCTTCGATCATCCCGTCCACGCGTGCGGTGGTGACTTCCAGCGGTTTCTCGCAAATGACATGTTTGCCGTGGCGCAATGCCGCGAGAGCAGGCTCGCGGTGCGCGCCGGAGGGTGTGCAGATCGTGACGACGTCGAGTTCGGGATCGGTTAGAAACGCCTCGATGTCATCGAACGCGCGGATGCCGTGGGCGGCCGCCAGATTGCGTGCGGCCTCGCCGTTGCGGCCGTATATTGAATGAAGTATGCCGCCCTGCATGGCGGCGATCGCCACGGCATGCACCCGCGCGATCGTGCCTGTGCC
>DATISV010000479.1:0-1896 GCA_035468505.1 Luteolibacter sp.
CGGGATGATAGAGCGCGAGCGTGCCGTCGCTTTCATCGCCCTCGGCCACCATGAACTCGCCCTCGGTGGACCACTTCGCGTTGGCACCGAGGATCGGAATTTCCGCACCGACGTAGTGGCTCGGTTTCAGCCCCGCCTCGCGCAGGACGTGGGCGGTCATCGACGAGGTGGTCGTCTTGCCGTGGGTGCCGGAAACGACGATGCCCTTGCGCGTATGGAGGATGGCGGCGAGGCATTCCGCGCGGCGGTATAGCGGGATTTTCGCGGCCACCGCCGCGGCGTAGGCCGGATTGTCCGGGCGGATCGCGGAGGAAAACACCACCACGTCCGCCTCCTTTACGGCTTCCGCGGTGTGCGGTGAGGAAAACCGCAAACCCAGCCCCTGCATGCGCTCGGTTTCCGAAGTGGTCACCTTGTCGGAGCCGCTCACCTTGTGGCCCATCCCTAACAGCAGCAGCGCGAGCCCGCTCATGCCCGAGCCCGCCACGCCGATGAGGTGGATGCGCAGCGGGTTGGCGGTATCGGTGAGCCGTTCGGTGAGTGAATTCATGCGGACTGTGAAAATGCGGATTCGATGGCGCTGCGGACGCGTTCGGCGGCGTCGGGCACGGCGAGCGCGCGGGCGGCTTTTGCCATCTGCTTGTAGCTTGGCAAGTCCCGGAGCATGCCGGTGGCCAGCGCGGCGAGTTTCGCGGCGTCGAGATCGCGCTCCTGGACGAGCTGTGCGGCTCCGGCATCGGCGAAGACCTTCGCATTGCAGGTCTGGTGGTCGTCGGCGGCGTAGGGATAGGGCACGAGGATCGAGGGATGGCCGCAGACCGCGATTTCCGTGAGGCTCGATGCGCCGGCGCGGGCGATCACCAGGTCGGCCACCGCGTAGGCCGCCGCCATGCGGTCGCAGAAACCGAGCACCTTGTGATGCGCGCGGCCGCTGGCGATTTCGCTGACACGCGAGAAATCCTTCGCGCCGGCGATGTGGAGAATTTGGAAATCCTCCGGCAGCAAGTTGGCGGCCTCGGCGCAGAGTTCGTTCAAACGGTGCGCACCTTGGCTGCCGCCGGTGACGAGGATCGTCGTCTTGCGCGGATCGAGCCCGAATTCCGCCGCTGCTTCCTCGCGCGATGGCAGGTTGAGAATTTCCGGCCGCACGGGCGTGCCGGTGGTCACCGTTTCGCGCCGCGGAAAAAACGACTTCGCCGCGTCCATCCCGAGAAACACCTGCGTGCAGAAGCGGCTGGTCATCACATTCGCCCGGCCGGGCCGCGCGTTGGAATCGTGGATGAACGTCTTCAGCCCCATCCTGTGCCCGGCGTAAACCGGCGGCAGCGAGGTGAACCCGCCCATGCCCAGCACCGCGTCGGCACCGAACCCGCGCAGGAGTGCCTTGCAACGGCCCGCCGACTTCCACGTTTTCCACAGAAACCCGAGCATCTGCGGCGATAGCGTCGCTGGTTTGGCCACGGCGGGGACTTTTTCGAAGCGCAGATGCGCGTATTTCGCCGAGGCCTCCGCGTCCACGTCCTTCTCGGAGATCAGCAACAGCACCTCGTGGCCGCCCTCGCGCAAGGCCTCGCCCACCGCGATTCCCGGGAACAAATGCCCGCCCGTGCCACCACAGGCGATGAGGATTTTCAATGACTTGGACACGGGGCGCGCGCGGGTGAAACAACCGGCCAGACGGGCGCAAAGCCGGCTTCCACGCCCCTGACCGCGGGTTTTTAACAAACCTGAAATATCCGGCAATGCCGAAAAAACGCACGCTGGCGGATTTTTTTCCCGGATGCTGGCATGGGCAGTGCTTATCCAATGATGTCGCGACACACTAGGCGGTCCGACTGAGATGCCCCCGGGTTAATGGGTTTTCCTGTGGGATGATCAGTCGGGCCGCTTCTTTTT
>DATISV010000480.1:0-4506 GCA_035468505.1 Luteolibacter sp.
CCTTCGGCTGCCGGTGGATCGGGCTGAAACCCATGTTGCCATGAGGTCCGGGAGCGCCGAGCCCCAGCTCGTCCTGCAACTTGCGGGTGAAACCAACAATTCATCAAATTCCGTGGTGACCTGGGTTCATCCGCGGGTCTATTTTCCTACAGCGTATGAAAGCCAGCGGCGCACGAAAATTCCTGCCGGTTTCCGATCCGGATTGTCTGGTCTAATTCGAGATGGCGAAACCCGTGCCCGGGCCCGCGGACCTGCTGGTGCGCGTACAGGCCATCGCGGTGAACCCGGTGGACACCAAGATCCGCGCGTCGCTCGGCGACGGGCCGCACGAGCCGCCGCGCATCCTCGGCTGGGACGCGGCGGGCGTGGTGGAAGCGGTGGGTGGCGGAGTGACAGACTTCGCGCCGGGCGACGAGGTGTTTTACGCCGGTGATCTCACCCGGCCCGGCTGCAATGCGGAATGGCAGGCGGTGGACCACCAGTTGGTGGCGCACAAGCCGCGGGGGTGGTCGTTTGAGGAGGCCGCGGCGGTGCCACTGGTGGCGTTGACCGCGTGGGAACTGTTGTTCGAACGCATGGGAGTCGATCCCGATGGCGGCGATGCGGGGCAGCCATTGCTGGTCATCAATGGTGCCGGCGGCGTGGGTTCGGCGCTCATTCCGCTGGCCCGTGAAGCAGGTCTGATCGTGGTGGCCACCGCCTCGCGGCCCGAGACGCGCGAGTGGTGTCTCAAATTCGGCGCGCATCATGTCATCAATCATCGCGAATCGCTGCGTCCGCAGGTCGAGGCGCTGGGTTTCATGGAATTTCCCTTCATCGCGAACCTGTTCAGCACCGAGCAATACTGGGAAACCACCGCGGATTTGATCGCCCCCTTCGGCGTGCTCGGGTTGATCGTCGAGCCGCGCGAAAAACTCCATCTCGGCGATCCGCTCAAGGCGAAGTGCGCGACGATCGCCTGGGAATTCATGGCGGCGCGCGCGAAGTTCCGCACGCCCGACATGCACCTGCAGGGTCAATATCTCGCGGAAATCGCCGCGCGCTGCGACGTCGGACGGTTTCCGAAAATCCACACCCGCGTGATGCGAGGGCTCACGGTGGAAAACCTGCGCGAAGCCCACGCCGCGATGGAGCGGGGGAGCGCTCACGGCAAGTGGGTGATCGAGGTCCGGGGAATCACCGCGTGACTTTTCGCCGTTTCCGGGGTTCAGTGCGCGCGATGAAGAACCGCCTCCCACTCTGGCTGCTGGGTTTCGCCTTGTGCGCGATGCTCGGCTACTGGCTGGCCGGGACCACGCGCATCGATCCGCCGCAGGTTCCGTCTCAGGCGGGTGACGGCACGCCGCAGACGAACCGCGCGATCGACGATCCGCCGCCGACCTTCCGCAGCCACGAGCGGAGCAAGCGCGGGAAAATGGACGCCGAGGCGCTCGCTGCGGGTGCCTTGCAGGGCGAGCGCGTGATCGCATTCAAGGACCGTGAGGCGCTGGAGCGTTTCCTCGACCGCATGGGCGACCGGGTGAGGCTGTTAGGCAGGCTCGACGCGCTCAACGCGCTGCGCATCGGTTTTTCCGATCCCGCGGATCTAACAAACCTGCTCGACGGGGAAGGGGAGATGTCGATGATTTTCCCGGTGATGACCCCGCCGCTGCCGGAGGGCAGTGTGCAGCCCGGCGCGCAGGGCTTGTTCGCCGGCCTCTTGGAATGGCTCGGGATTTCCGGCGACAATTCGTCTTTCGGCAAAGGCGTGAAAATCGCCGTGCTCGACACCGGCGTGGCATCCCACCCGGCCTTCCAAAGCCTGATCCGCAGCATCAACCTGGTGGACATGCCCGGCGATCCGTCCGCGCTCAACGGCCACGGAACCGCAGTCGCCTCGATGATCATAGGTAATGGAAACTTCACCCCCGGCGTGGCTCCGGGCGCGGAAATCATCTCGGTGCGGGTCGCGGACGATCTCGGCATGTCGGACAGTTTCCTGCTCGCCCAGGGCATCATTTCGGCAGTCGATGCCGGCGCGCCACTCATCAACATTTCCATGGGTAGTCTGGGACAGAGCGCCTTGCTGGAACAGGCGATCGCTTATGCCGGCGAGCGCGGCGCGCTGATCTTCGCCGCGGCGGGAAACAATGGCATCGATCAAGTCTATTATCCCGCTGCATATGACGGCGTGATCGCCGTGGGTGCCGTGGATGCGGCGGGCGATCATCTCGCATTCTCCAACACCGGCAGCCAGATCGATATTTCCGCCCCGGGTTATGCCATCAACGCCGCATGGCCCGGCGACCAGGCGGCGAGGGTTTCCGGCACCTCGTTCAGCACTCCCATTGTTGTCGGCGTGACGGCCGCGGTGATGAGCGAGGCCGGTGCGGGTAATCTAACAACCGCGCAGGCGTGGCAACTCGTGAGCCGCTATCTCAACGACGCCGGCAGCGCCGGACAGGATGTGCAATACGGTGCCGGCATGCCGGACATCGGTCGCGTGCTTGATGCGAACACCCCGGGGATTTTCGACGCCGCCGTGGCCTCGCAGAACTACCTGCCGCCCGATCCCGGCAATCCTTATGGCCAGGTGGAGGT
This sequence comes from Luteolibacter sp., assembly GCA_035468505.1. Lineage (GTDB taxonomy): Bacteria > Verrucomicrobiota > Verrucomicrobiia > Verrucomicrobiales > Akkermansiaceae > Luteolibacter. The sequence goes on from DATISV010000480.1 coordinate 2,581, forward strand.
CCTGATCCAGAACCGTGGCACGGAACCACTCGTCAACACCGCCGTGCAGGTGAGCACCCATGGCAATGCCGGGAATTTCAATATCACCACGCTCGCCCCCAACGCCGTGAACACCGTGCGGGTGCCCGTGACCCGGCCGCTCGCCGCCGGCGGTTTTGAAGTGGATGCCAGGGTTTCCATCACCGGCGGTGCGGTGGATGCCAAACCCGCCAACGACCGACGCACCCAGATCCATGAAGCGGCGCCTGCTCCTTGATCTGGCATGTCTCCTCTGCTGCGGCACGCTCGCCGCACAGACGCCGATGCGCGAAGCGCCCACGCCCGGCGCCGCGCCCGCCAACCAGCTCGCCGTGGCGGGCAACGCCTGCGGCCCCACGGCCTTGTTGAACGCGTTCCGCTTCGGCGCGCAGCACTGGCATCGCGCCTCGGATGCCATCGATGGAGAGAACGACCGCGAACGCATTCTAACAATCATTCGCGAGATCGGCATGCGCCCGTCGAAGCACGTGCCCAACCGCCCGCGCTGGAGCCGCCGCGGGGTGGGCCTCTCCGACCTGCGCGACATGGCCGAGGAAATGACCCACGGCCACCGCCTGCCCTACATCGCCGAGGAAATCTTCATCCTCAAGCCGCGCGAAACGCCCGTGAAACTGCTGCGCCGCGTCCATCACCGATTGGAAAAATCGCTCGCCGCCGGCTTTCCGCCAGTCATCAGCCTGAGGCGCCAGGCCCTGCGCGCGCAACCCTCCGGCGAACCGCAGTGGGTGGTCATCGACGCTCACTTCGTCACCCTCACCGCCCTGCCGCGGCGTCTTGGAAAACACGACCGATCGTTTCCCGTCCGCTACATCGATCCCTGGGGCGGCAGGCATTGCGAGGGCCGGATCGGTATCCCCGGGAATTCTGGCGATGCATCCGGTCTCGAAGCGTTTTTTCCGCAAACGCCCGTAGGTGCCAAGCGGTTGAAACCACGGGACAAATCCCTGGTAACCGTCCCTGCCGGCATCGGGAAGTGGTAGGGCCGCTAACGGTCTAACCGACCGCGTGATAAAATATGCGGAGTCTGTGACGCGCCGCGCGTGGCGGGTTTGCGGTTCTCTGGCACTCTCACCACGACTCCATGAAAGACGTGCTTCATCCCATCGCGCCAACGCAGGCGGATGCATGCACCCCGGTGCCGGAAAACGCACCGGTCACACTCCTCGCAGCGGGCAATTGGAAATTGACTTTCCTCCCCGTTTCATGTCATACGCGCCACAATCGATTCTGATAGATCAATCAGCGATCAAACCCCCAAACACACCGCCATGAAAAGCCCCTGGAAATCCGTCCGCGTTTCCACCATCAGCCGGTGGATCCGAAACTCGCAAGGAAACCTGATGTGGATGGGAGGTGCGGGCGCTTCGGCGGCCCTGATCCTGATGTCCTGCGCCACCGGCGGCCGCACCATCATGGCTCCCGGCGGCATCCCTGGCGCGGAATTCGTCGGCACCGAGGAATGCGCCACCTGCCACGAGGAGCTTGTCCGCGACTTCAAGACCGCCGACCACGCCAAACTCCAGGCCAAGGGCCCCAACTCCACCGACATGGGCTGCGAATCCTGCCACGGCGCGGGCAGCAAGCACGTCGAAGCCGGCGGCGGACCGGGAACCATCATCAATCCTGAGAAAGACGGCGATACCTGCTTCCAGTGCCACCTCGACACCAAGGCGCAGTTCATGTTGCCCTTCGCCCATCAGGTGCTCAACGGCAAGATGAGCTGCTCGGACTGCCACGACCCGCACAAAGGTTCCGCCCACAAAGGCGGCGGCACCTCGCTCGCACGTGCCAATGATACCTGCACCGAGTGCCACACCCAGCAAGCGGGCCCGTTCGCATTCGAGCATGAAGCCACCCGTGACGGTTGCGTCGTTTGCCACAGCCCAC
>DATISV010000481.1:0-11620 GCA_035468505.1 Luteolibacter sp.
CTTCGGCGTGCGCATCGTCCGCGGATTTCAGAAACCGCCATTTGAACAAACCCATCCGTTCACAGATATCATACAACTTGTGATTGTACAGGATCATGTAGGCGGAAATCGCGATGGTTGCGACACCGACCAGTGCGGTGATGGGAAGTATGTCTTCTCCCACCAACCCGCGTGCCACACCCATGCCGGCGAAGATGAAGGAGAACTCGCTGATCTGCGCCACCGTCACGCTGGTGAGGAACGAGGTCCGCAGGCTGTAGCCCATGCGGTTGATGATGAGGATGAAGATCAGCGGATTTCCCAGGAGCACAAACAAGGCGAGCACCACGGTAGGCAGCCAGTTGTCCGCCGCCCCGGCCGCATCCATGCGCACGCCGAGCGAGACGAAGAACACCGCGATGAACAGGTTCATGAGCGGGTGCACGCGGCGGCGCAGGTCGTCGTTGTAGGGAAGCTGGGCGAGGCTCAGGCCGGCGAGAAACGCGCCGACTTCCAGCGAGAGGCCGAAAACATGCGCCAGCCCCACCAGCAGGAAGCACCATGTCAGCGCCCAAACCAGCATCATTTCAGGCGAACGCGCCGCCCAGCGGAACGGCTGCGGCAGCAGCCACTTCGCCGCCAGCAATGACAATGCGAGCATGAGCGCCATCCCGCCGAATGCCTTGCCGAGACCTGTTAGAAGATTCATCGCATTCATCCCCTCGCCGCCCTCCCCGAGGCCGGCGAGGAAGGTCAGGATGACAATGACCACCAGGTCCTGCACCAGGAAGATGCCAACGGCGATGCGGCCGTAGAGACTGTCCAGCTCGCCTTTTTCATCCAGCAGTTTCACCACCACCACCGTGCTGCTGAAGGTGAGCGCGGTGGCGAGAAACAGAGCTTCCATCATCGTGAAGCCGAGGAAATGACACAGCACGAACCCACCCGCCGCGGTAAAGAGCACCTGTCCGATGCCGGCGAAGAGCGCCACTTTGCCGACATCGCGGATTTTCGAAAAACTCAGCTCCAGCCCGACCAGGAACAGCAGCAACGCCACGCCCTTTTCCGAGATCAGGTCGAGTTCCGGGCTCATTTCCACCCAGCCGAACACCGGACCAATCAGCACGCCGGCAAGCAGATAAACGACGATCGCCGGCATGCGCACCGCGCGCCCCAGCATCACCAGCACCGCCGCGGCGATGATGATGGTTCCGAGACTGAGGAAAAACTGCGCGTCGGCCATGGTCGCGCGGAAGCTTGGCCACTACCGCTGTGACGGCAAACAAAACCCGTGCCGCGCAGGGGGATTCGGCATTGATCCTGCTGTGATGATGTGCTCATTGGGGGCGACGATGGCCGGAAACAAACCTTTGCTGAACGACGGATTCCAACTGCTCGACGCCGAACTCGGCTTCGCAATGGACGCCTTCGCCGACGTGCTCGCCCGCCTCGGCCACCAGGAACTGGCCACCAAGCTGCCGTGGCACGGCGGGACGCTCGAAGCCGTCGATGGCCCGGACCGGCCGCTGGTGCAGGCCTACTCGATCGCTTTCCAGCTCCTCAACATCGTCGAGGAGCGGGTGGCCGCGGTGGCCCGCCGCTGGCGCGAAAAAGCCCACGGCCCGACCGCCGAAAAGGGCCTCTGGCCGGACGAACTGGCCGAAATGCTCCGCATGGGCCTGGATGAAAAAACATTGGTGGGCATCCTCTCGCGCGTGCGGGTGGAGCCGGTGCTGACCGCCCACCCGACCGAGGCGAAACGCCAGACCGTGCGCGAGCGCCATCGCGAGATTTACGACCTGATGCAGGAGCGGGAAAACCCGTCATACACCGATCGCGAGCGCGCCCGCGGCCGGCGTTTTCTCGAAGCCCAGCTCGAAACGCTGTGGCGCACCGGTGAAATCCACGTCACCCGCCCGAGCATCACGCAGGAACTCGACAACGCGTTGTTCTATCTGCGCGAGGTGTTTCCCGAGGCAGTGTCGCGCGCGCACACCCACCTGCGCGAGGCCTGGAGCGGCGCGGGCCTCGATCCCGTGGCGCTCGACGCCTTGCCGCCGATGATCCGCTTCGGCACCTGGATCGGCGGCGACCGCGACGGCCACCCGGGCGTCACCGCGGAGGTGACACGCGACGCACTCGCCGCGCTGCGCCACAACGCGATGCGACTGTTCGCCCGCCAGCTCGAGCGGCTCGCCCACAACCTGCCGCTGAGCAAACATTTCCAACCGGTGCCGCCGGAGTTGGAAGTGATGATCGAGCGCCTGACCGACGAGATCGACGGCCGCGCCGCCGCCGACCTCGCCGCGTTGCTCCAATGCCACCGCGAAGAACCGTGGCGCGCCGCCGCGCTGCTGATGCGGCTCAAGCTCCTGCTCGCACGCGACCAGCCGGATTCCGGTCCGATCTACCAGAACCCGGCCGATCTCAGCGCCGACCTCGATGTGCTCGACCACACGCTGGTCCATGCCGGCGCCGGAAAACTGACGGACGATTTCATCAAGCCGATCCGCCGCCAGCTCGCGGTCTTCGGTTTCCACTCGGCCACGCTCGACGTGCGCCAGAATTCCGCGTTCCACCAGAAGGCGCTCACCCAGTTGCTGGTCAAGGCCGGCATCCCCGGCGCGGAGAACTTCGCCGACTGGAGTGCCGCGGAAAAAATGGCTCTGTTGGAAAAAGAACTGCGTTCGCCCCGCCCGTTCCTCGCCCCCGGCATTCCCGCCGGGCCGGAGGCGGATGCGGTGCTCGATTGCCACCGCGTGCTCGCCACCCACCGCGCGCGCCACGGCAACGCCGGACTCGGCGCGCTGATCGTCTCGATGACCCGCGACACCGCCGACCTTCTAACCGTCTATCTGCTCGCCCGCGAAGCCGGTCTGATGGAAATGACAAACGACGGCCTGCGTTGCCCGCTGCCGGTGGTGCCCTTGTTCGAAACCATGGACGATCTCGAGCGCGCGCCCGGCATCGTGGACGAGTTCCTCGCCCACCCGGTCACCCGACGCGGTCTGGATGCCGGCGGCGGCGCGGATTTCCAGATGATGCTCGGCTATTCCGATTCCAACAAGGACTGCGGTATCCTCTCCAGCCAGTGGGCGCTGCACCGAGCGCAAATCCGCCTCTCGGAAATCTGCGCCAAACACGGCGCGCGCCCGGTCTTTTTCCACGGCCGCGGCGGCACCGTCGGCCGCGGCGCGGGGCCCACACACTGGTTCATGGAAGCACTGCCGCACGGTGCGCTTCACGGCGCGTTCCGCATGACCGAGCAGGGCGAAACGATCGCCCAGAAATACGCCCACCTCGGCGCGGCCACCTATCACACCGAGCTGCTGATGGCCTCGGTGACCTCCGCCACCGCCAAGCACCTCGGCCGCAGCCCGCGCGCCGAGTCCGATCCGGCCATCATGGAGCGCCTCGCCGAATGGAGCCGCGAAAGCTACCGCGATTTCCTGCAGGCGCCCGGCTTCATGGAATTCTACCGCACGGCCACGCCCATCGATGCCTTGGAAAACGCCCGCATCGGCTCGCGCCCCGCACGACGCACCGGCCGCGCCACGCTCGACGACCTGCGCGCCATCCCGTGGGTGTTTTCCTGGACGCAATCGCGCTTCTACCTCCCCGGCTGGTTCGGAGCCGGCAGCGCGCTGGCACGACTGGAAAAGGAAGACCCCGCCGCGTTCGCGAAACTTTCCGACCAGTTGCGCGATGTCGCCTTCGTCCGCTACGTCGTCACCAACATCGACAGCTCGCTGGCCAGCACCAACGAAGACCTCATGCGCGCCTACGCCGGGCTCGTGCCGGATGCGGCACTGCGCGAGCGTTTCCTCGGCATGATTTTCGAAGAACTCACCCTCACCCGCGACGCGCTGGGGAAATTGTTCCGCCGATCCTTCGACGAACGCCGCCCGCGCATGGCCCGCACCCTCGCCATCCGCGAGGAACCGCTCAAGGTCCTCCACATGCAGCAAATCTCGCTGCTCAAACAATGGCGCGCCCACCTCGCCGACGGCAACACCACCGCCGCCGAACAGCTCATTGCCGACCTCCTCATCTCCGTCAACGCCATCTCCTCCGGCCTGCGGACCACCGGCTGAATCCACATTTTCCGGGATTGTTTCGGTTTCCGGATCATCAGGAAATCCTAATTTTTTCTTGATCCCCATCGTCTGGCGTGAGAGACAGCCGGTCGTGAAAAACCGCTGGAATCTCATTTTGGTTTGCGTGCTGCTGATCTGCGGCACCGCGCTCGGGCAGGAAAACCACATCGTCAAGCCCGGCGACAATCTCACCAAGATCGCCCGCAAGCACGGCTGCACGGTGGCGGAACTGATCCAGGAAAACGGCTTGAAAAACGATGCCGTGATCCACCCCGGCCAGAAACTCAAAATCCCGGGCACCACGGAAACTTCTCCCACCGCGCCGGCCGAAGCTGCCGACATTTACACGATCCGGCCAGGCGACACCTTTTCCTCCATCGCCCGCCGTCATGACATGTCGGTGGATGATCTGATGGCCGCCAATCCGGACACGGATCCCAGGACATTGCGGCCCGGACAAAAAATCAAACTCGGCATCCCGCAGGCTGCCGCGACGGGCTCAACCGGCGAAACCGCCAATGACACTCCGGCCGCTGCCGCCGGAGATGAAGCGCCCCCTGCACCCGACCAACCCGCCATTGTCACCGTGGCGGTGGACGCCGAGATGACCTACGGCGAGTTCGCCGCCAAGCACGGCACCGATATCGCCCGTCTCAACGAGTTGAACGGGCTGGATCTCGATGCCTCCACCCTCCTGGCCAAAGGCTCGGAGTTGTACGTGCCGCAAATGCCGGCACCGGCAGAGGCCGATTGATCGCATCGGCACGCCTCGCCAAGGGAAAGCGCCATTCGGCCCGGCAGCCGGACGCGACATGTTTTTGCCTGCCGGAAATTCTCATCCCATGAATCCAACCGTACCCACACTGTCATTCCTCCTCGCTTCCGTTTCCACATTGCCGGCCGCCACGATTTTCGGCCCCAGCACGGATTGGACGGCCATCCCCGGAAATTACGATTTCCTCTCCGACCAGCAGACGGGAGCGCCCGCCGGCGACATCGTGGGTGCCGTCACGAATCCGGGTTTGTTCACCACATTCGACGACAATGGCCCGGCAAGCCAAACCGACGGCTTCTGGGGCTTCCGCATCCGCTTCGACGCGGCCGGCGGAAATACCAACAATCCGGCATTCGACCGCGTGGCATGGATCGGCATCGATGCGGGTCTCAGCGATGCGCTCGACGTGTTCATCGCCATCACCAACCAGGGCAATACCAGCAAGATCGGAATCCACGCCCCGGGCAGCAGCGCCAACACATCGCCCAGCACCACCTCGATCAATTCCACTGCATGGAAAAGCTATGATACAACTTCGAGCAACTTCAACTATCGGCCGGTGGATTCCCAGAGCGATGGCGGCGACAATGACGACCTGACCCCGTCCTCCACCGGCGATCCCGACTACTACCTCAGTTTCCTCATACCCTTCGCCGATCTGGTCGATTACATGGCCGGAATCTCCATCGACATCGACGACGAATCGCCACTCCGTTTCGCGGTCGCCACCTCGACGCAAATCAACACCCTCAACCAGGATCTCGGCGGAGTGGACGGCGGCATCAACTCGAATTTGACATGGAGCGAGCTTGGGGGCTTCACGCCATGGATCAGCGCCACGGGACAAGTGGTCCCGGAGCCGTCCACCACCCTGATCTCGCTCGGCATGCTGGGAGGGTTGCTTCTGCGCCGCCGACGCGGTGCGTGAAGCCACGCGCCATACGCATCGCCACTTGCACGCGGGCTGAAATCCGCGAGACTGCCGCGGCATGACATCCGAAACGATCCGCGAAGCCCTCCACCAGGTCCGCTACCCGGGATTTTCCCGCGACATCGTGTCCTTCGGTCTCGTCAAGGACGTGAAATGCGAACCGGGGCAGACCACGGTGAGCATCGAGGTTCAGACGCGCGATCCGAAGGTGCCGGAACAGATTTTCCGCGATTGCCACGCGGCGCTCGACACGCTGCCGGACATCGGCACGGTGAAAGTGAACATCGAGGTCAAGGACGCCCCGGCCGCGCAGGGTGACGCAGGTGGTGTTGGCAAGTCATCCATCCCCGGCGTGAAGCGCATCATCGCCGTGGCCTCCGGCAAGGGTGGAGTGGGAAAATCCACCGTTGCCGCCAACCTCGCCGTCGCCCTCGCCGCCACCGGCGCGCGCGTGGGGCTTTGCGATTGCGACCTCTACGGCCCATCGGTCGCCATGATGTTCGGCAGCAACGAACGGCCGCTGGCCAATGACCGCGACGAGATCATTCCCATCGTCGCGCATGGCATCCAGCTCATGTCGATGGGTTTCCTGCTGGAAGACCGTTCGCCGGTGATCGTGCGCGGGCCGATGGCCACCCGCTACACCCAGCAGTTTCTCAGGCAGGTGGCCTGGGAGGAACTCGACTATTTGATACTCGACCTGCCGCCCGGCACCGGCGACATCCAGCTCACCATCGTCCAGACCGTGGCGGTGGATGGCGCGGTGATCGTCACCACGCCGCAGGAAGTGGCGCTCATCGACGCCCGCAAGGCGGTCGCGATGTTCGGCAAGGTCAACGTGTCGATCCTCGGTCTCGTCGAGAACATGGCATGGTTCGAGTGCGAGCATGGAAAAAGATATCATCTGTTCGGCGATGGCGGCGGCGTGCGCGAGGCGGAGACGCTCGGTGTTCCGGTGCTCGGCCGCATTCCCATCGATATCGAAACCCGCGAGCGAGGCGATTCCGGCAAGCCGGTGGCCTTGCTTCCTGCGGGTGAAAACAAGGTGGCGGCGGCGTTTCATGAAATCGCCCAACGCATCACTGCGGCGGTCTGCAAATGAAACTACAAGCCGTCATACTCGCCGCGGGCCGGCCCCGTCCTTTGGATCCGGGAAAAGATGGATTTGAGATCCACTACGGCCAAGCCCCTTCTCCATTCGGAATCTGCCACATCGCGCAATCGCCGTTTGGCATATGTCATCTTTCGTTCGCCGGAAATGATGACAACCCATCACCCTTGGATGAAATTCGCCACGGTTGGCCGGAAGCAACTGTCCGCACGGACCACGCCCTCGCGCGAAAACTGGCGGATTCCATTTTCAAACAATCTGACACACCCGCATTGCTGATCCGCGGCACGCCGTTCCAACTCAACGTCTGGCGCGAGCTGATGGATATCCCGGCTGGTGAAACCACCAGCTATGGCAAACTTGCCGCCTCACTCGGCCGGCCGCAAGCCTCTCGCGCGGCCGGCACCGCCGTGGGTGCCAACCGGATCGCCTGGCTCATCCCGTGCCACCGCGTGTTGCGCGGCGACGGCTCGATCGGCGGCTACCGCTGGGGCGTCGAACGCAAGCAAGCCATGCTGGCATGGGAAGCACGCAGGAAGACACACTGAAGTGCGAACTCAGACACTGCATCATCCCGCAGGCGTCTGAGTGAAAGCTTCAGCCGATCTTCTCTCCGATACACCCGGACGCTTGGAATCCATTTCCCATTCGCAACTTTTTCGTTTTACCCCGGAGCGCTCCGGCAGTCATCCTCCACCATCCGATGGAACGGGAACTCGACTCCTTCATCCGCTATCTCGCCGTCGAGAAAGGCTTGTCCGACGCCTATCAGTCATCGGTGCGGCAATCGCTCGACGCGCTCGCCGCATGGCTCGGGAAACGCAAGAGCACGTTGCGTGACACCGGCACGGAGGAACTCGCCGCGTTTCTCGGCCAGCGCAAAACCGACGGCTTGAGCGCCGCATCGCTGCGCATCACCACGGTGCATTTGAAAATCTTCTTCCGCTGGCTGGCCGCGGGCGAACGCCTGCCGATGGACCCCGCCGAGCCGCTGCTTTCGCCGCGCGCGGAGGCACACCTGCCCGAGACCCTGCATGCGGGCGAAGTGGTGAAATTGCTGGAATCGATCGATGTCGCCGAGCCACTCGGCCGCCGCGACCGGGCGATTCTGGAAACCTTCTACTCCTCCGGCCTGCGACTCGCCGAGTTGTGCGGGCTGCGGCTGGAAACGCTCGATCTGGAGGAAGGCTTCGCCCGCGTCACCGGCAAGGGCAACAAGACACGCGTCACCCGCATCGGCACCCAGTCGCGCGAGTGCGTGGCCGATTATCTCGCAAACGAGCGGCCCAATCTGGTGACCCGCCGCACCTCGTCGCATGTCTTCATCAGCGTGCGCGGCGGACCGCTTTCGCCCGACCGCGTGCGGCAGATCGTCAAGACCCGCGCCGCGCGCGCCGGCATCGAACAGAACATGTATCCGCACCTGCTGCGCCATTCGTTCGCCACGCATCTGTTAGAGGGTGGCGCGGACCTGCGGGTGATCCAGGAGCTGCTGGGCCACGCGGACATTTCCACCACCCAGATCTACACCCATGTGGACCGACAGCGGCTCAAATCGCTGCACAAGAGTTTCCACCCGCGCGGATGAGAATACTCAGTTTCCTTTTTGCGGGTCCAACTTGCCGGGCGTTGCGTAGGGATGGATGTCGAGATTCGCGTGCGACGGATCGGTCGTTTCCGCCGCTTCTTCCGGTGGCGTTGACTCCGGTGTCTCGGCGGGGACTTCCGTGCCGACCGCAGTTTTCTCAGCGGCATCCGCAACCTGCGGCACGTCCACCCGGATCGCCTGATAGAGCAGGTTGTAGTTGTGGCGCACCGCCGCCGGGAAGGTGACGCGGCCAGACTCGACGACTTTCTCGCGCAGCAGTTTGGCCGACAAATTCGCGACCAGGTCGGTGCCGATCTGCACCGCGCGGTCCACGCCGCCCACCACCTGCCCGGCCTTGGTGGTGCCTAGAATCACGTCGCTGGAAATCGAGCGCCCCTGGATGGCGATGTTGGAACGGGCGGACTGAATGCCGCCGTTGGAATCGATGGTCACCTCGAGCGTGGCGTGGTCGTCGGAGGAGAAAATGCCGCGCACGTGGTCGATCCGCACGGACACGAAAATCCCGCCGTCGGGCGTGGGGGTGGTTTCCGGCCGGAAGGTCCGATAAGTGCTGCCGGAGAGCGGGTATTGCGCCGCTGAGTTGCCGCGCTTGTCCCAGCCGCCGAGGCTTTTGCCGAATGCCTCGTGATCGATCCGGACCTGCCCCGTGGCGCAGACGGCGGCGGCGCATGACAGGGCGATGATGGAGAATATGCGTTTCATGGTGCTTCGGAGATTGCAGATTAATATACCGCCTGACGGGCGTTTTTATTCAAACCAATCTTCACGCGCCGGCGGAATTTGCGGCATGCCACTCGCGGTAAACGACCGGCGAGATTTCCGAAGGCTTGATCTCGGAACGCCCGCCCCAGAAGACATTGGTGTAGGAAACCGGAATGCCGGCGGACTCCAGATGGCGGTCGATCGCAGCCTTGTGTTCGAGAACGCGGTCCTTTTCGGTGCCGTGCACCACGCCCATGATGTTGACGTCGCCGAACTGCGGCCCGCCCTCGCGCCAGTAGCAGTGGGTCATGCAATAGTGGCGGCCGACCTCGGCACCCGCCTCGATTTCCCGGCCCTTCGGCACCGCCCAGTGGAACAGGCCATTGAAACGCGTGACGCGCTCGCCGGTGGCGGAGGGTTTGACGTGTTCGAGGAAGGTCGAGAAACGACCGATGACTTTTTTCGTATTGAGCGTCTCGGCCACTTCGAAGAAGCGCTCCAAAGTGACTCCGGCGGTCTTGGCGCGGTCGCCCCAAGGATTTTCACGGATTTCCTCCGGCGCGAGTTCCTCTTTGAGCGCGAGCAGGACGTTCCACTCCTCGGGCGTCAGATCCACAGTGGCGGTGGTCATCATTTTCGCCGGTTCCTCGGACTTGGCACCGGGTTCGAGCCCCTTGCGCCGGACATGGCCGACGCCCAGCGCAAAGACTCCATTGGCGGGCATGAGGAGGTATTCGGTGGCACCCGTGAGGCGAAGCAGTGTGGTGGCGTGTTCGTCGAGCGACTCGCCCACCGGTACTTTCAACGTGGTCCACAAGCGGTAGCCGGAGCCGGAAACATCGGTGTCGGTCGAGCGGATCACGACATGGCCGGAAAACGGATCTTCCTTCGACATGAAATCGAATGCGTCATTGAGTTTTTCCTCCGGCACCTTCCATGCAACGAGCGCGCCGTGGGCCAGCTTGGTGGAAAGCAGCGTCTGCCGCACCCGTCGGACCACGCCGGCCTCCAGCATCGCCCGGATGCGCTCCAAAACCGTTTCGAGCGGCACGCCGGATTTTTCCGCGATCAGATGGAACGGCTCACGCTGGAAACCGGCGATCAGGTCCTCGGAAATCGCAAGGATGCGCGCGTTGACGGGATCGGTGTGCTCGACGGGAATGGTGGTGGACATGGGAATTGCAATCTCTGGGTGGCGATGCTGCGGGTGAGGAGGTATTCGACGCCCAGTGCCCGCGGGTCAAGCCGGGAACATGACTGGCCGCCCCTTGTACGGCAAGATTGGAGTCCCTCATCCATCGTCGGGTTGCACCATCAGTCGGGCGAAACGTCGCGGGTGATCGCCCACATTCTCCGTGTCCACCACCTTGACCCGTTCCCAGCGCGTATTGATTGGCGTGACGGTTTCGTCGCCACCGGGCTGCCATGCGCCGAGCCCGTTGGAGAAGTGCGGCGTATAGATGATGTCGGAGCCGCTGCCCGCCGCGCGCCTGACGAACTCGATGGTGAGCCGGTCGTTTCCGGAGCTGTTTTCCACCCTGACCGCCGGCAGTCCGCGCAGGCCGGTGCCGGGCGACATGGCGAAAGGCTCTGCGAAGAGCGGGTCGAGGTTGAGCGCGTATTCCATGAGGTTCGCGATGCCGTCCTTGTCCGGGTCGGCGGCCGGGCCGGCGATCGTTTCGTTGGCGATCTGGGCCGGGGAAAAATACCATATCCGCCACGCGGCGAAGCTTTCCGGTGCGAGGGCCGTGGTTCCCGGAACATTCGCCACCAGCCAGCCCAGCGAGGCGGCTATGCGCGACGAATACAAACTCTCTGGGATGACTTCCTCTTCCTCGATGACCGGTTCCCAATTGGTTTCATCCACTCGCACCTCCAGCCCGCCCATGTCGTAGAGGGTGGCGGAAAACACGGGATCGCTGGCGCTTTTGCGGAACGGCCCGTCCACCGAGAGATTGATTCCCGCCAGCCGCCACAAGCCGTCTTCGAGAACGAACACACCGCCGCCCGAGTCGCCGCCCGATAGATGACATTCGTGGGCGATGCCGGGTTGATTGAATTCGGCATAGATCAATTCGCCGTAGTCCTCACCACCGTCATACACACCATCGATCACGTTGCGTCCCCAGCGTTTGACACGGTCGTGGTTTCCCCAAAACCAGCCTTTCGCCTCAAGACCGACAAACACCTCCCCGCCGCGCGGCCTGCCCCGCCCGAAGACCGTCGCCACCGCACCGATGTCGGCCGCGCCTGAAGAAAGCGGCGCCCAAGTGGCAAAGGGCTTGGCGTGGTTGACCTCCCACACGCGCAAGTCGGTGCCGGGGATGTCCTGGAAGCCGATGGTGGTGTAGAGGTCACCATGGAGGTCGAAAGTTCCCAATTGAGGGCCGGTGAAATGTGCGGCGGTGATGAAATG
>DATISV010000482.1:0-2468 GCA_035468505.1 Luteolibacter sp.
CACGCGAAGGGCGGCTCCTAACCACGGGGTCGCCCTTCGCATTTCACAACTTCTTCCCTGAAAACTGAACACAGAAAACTAACAAACTTATGAGTCACTTCACCACCATCCAGACCCAGATCCGGGATCTCGAAGCCCTGCGCGACGCCTGCGGCGAACTCAGTCTCGGTTTCACCGCCAACGCCAGATGCCGCGGCTACGCCGGAGTCACCCGGCTCGCGCCACACGTCATCAGTCTCAAAGGCCCGTATGACATCGCTGTCGAACCCTCACAGGAAAAGGACGGCAGCTACGGCCTGACCACCGACTGGTGGGACGGCCACGTCGCCAAGGAAGTCGGCATCGGCTACGGCCGCCTGCTGCAATCCTATGGCATCCATAAAACGATGCGCGAGGCCCGCAACCGCGGACTCCGCGTCCTTCGCAAACAGGAACAGGACGGCAGCGTCCTGCTCACCCTGGAAGGAGGTGCGCTATGAGTGCCCGCCGCAAGATCCTGGTCCGCGTTTCCCCATTTGGGGAAATCACCGTCGAGGCCGAAGGCTTCCAGGGCAAGGGCTGCGAAGCCGCCACCGCAGCCATCGAGGAAGCGCTTGGCAAACACTGGCAGCGCACCCGCAAGCCCGACTTCTGGCGGCAAACCAACCGCCAGGCCAACCACCAACCACTCGGAGAAGGGGAGTAATGACCACCTCTCTCCGCTTCGATCCGGGCGGCCGCATCGGCTGCCTCTACACCGAGGCGATTGATCTCCGTGCGCTCGGGCGACTCCACGTCGTCCGGGCCACGGACATCCGCTTCAACCCCGCCACCCAGCAATGGGACGTGCACGATCACGCCACCGGTCAGGTGCTCTTCTCCCACGCCTCGCGCAACGAGTGCCTGCGCTGGGAGCAAACCAACCTCCAACCACAGCCTCTTGCTGAAAACTGAACACTGAAAACTATGAACTTACAAACCTACCTCCGCGCCGGCTACCCCGGCCTTGCCGTCATTTCCTCCGAGGAAGCGCGGGCCGAAGCCGAAATCGCTTCCGTCTGCACCTCGCTCAAACGCCGCCTCCACGCCTGGTCCTCCACCGAGGGTCTGGTTGACGTGAAGGACGGCCGAGTCACCGCCTGCCCCGATCCGCTGGACGCGCTCCAGTTGCTCGACGGCCTGTTCGCCAATGCGAATCCCCAACACGTCGTGCTTTTGCGCGACCTCCAGCTTCACATGGAGCAGACCGATCCGATGTTGGTTCGCCGGATCAAGGACACCCTGCGCGTCGCCAAGGGCAACGGCCACGCGCTCATCCTGCTCGGCTGTCGGCTCAGACTCCCGGCCGAACTCGAACACGAAATCACGCACGTCGATTTCACCCTGCCCGGCCTCGCCGGACTCGGCACCGTGCTCGACGGCATCATCAAGTCGGCGAAGTTGAAGAATGTCCATGAAGTGGTCCGGGAGTCCGCGTTGCAAAGCGCGCTCGGTCTGACCACCACCGAGGCGGAAAACGCGTTCGCCCTGTCGGTCGTCGAAACCAAAAGCATCGATCACAAGGTCATCGCCCGCGAAAAGGCCCGGACCTTGAAGAAGAACGGCCTGGTCGAAGTGGTGGAAGCAGCCACCTCGTTGGAAGACATCGGCGGCCTGGCCAAGCTCAAGGAATGGCTCATGCGACGCGCCGGGGCATTCTCCGAATCCGCCAAGACCTACGGCCTACCCGCGCCGAAGGGTTTGCTCATCGTCGGCATCCCCGGCACCGGCAAATCCCTGACCGCCAAGGCCACCGCCGGAGCCTTCGGCCTGCCGCTTCTGCGTCTCGACATGGGACGCGTCTTCGGCGGCATCGTCGGCCAGTCGGAAGCCAACTTGCGCTCCGTCATCCAGACCGCCGAGGCCATCGCGCCCTGCGTGCTTTGGATCGATGAAATCGAAAAAGGCTTCTCCGGCAGCCAATCCAGCGGCAGCACCGACGGCGGCACCTCCTCCCGGGTGTTCGGCTCGTTTTTGAGCTGGATGCAGGAGAAGACCAAAGCCGTGTTCGTCGTGGCCACCGCCAACGATGTTTCCAAACTCCCGCCTGAGTTCCTGCGGAAAGGCCGCTTCGACGAAATGTTCTTTGTCGATCTGCCCGACGCTCTGGAGCGCGCACAAATCTGGGACATCGTCATCGCCCGCTATGGCCGCCGGCCCACGGACTTTGACACGGTTGTTCTGGCCCGCGCCTGCGAACAGTTCACCGGTGCGGAAATCGAGGCGGCGTTCATCGATGCGATGCACGAGGCCTACTTCGAAGGCGAGGAACCGAACCGGAAACACCTGCTGGAAGCCATCAGCTCCACCGTGCCGCTGGCCAACCTGATGGACGGCCAAATCAGTGCCCTTCGTCATTGGGCCAAAGGACGCGCCCGCGAAGCCGCCAGCCGCAGCACACCCGCACGCAACAGCAGGCGGTTTTCTGAGGCGAATTGATAAACTTTCCA
>DATISV010000483.1:0-6307 GCA_035468505.1 Luteolibacter sp.
GTCCTGGGCCTCACCGTGCGAGCCGGGGTGCCTTCGCCCAGAGTGGATGTCGCAAGGTTGAGCAGCTCGCCATTCGCCAAAAGAACCGAAATGAGGGCATCGGGTGGAAGCGGGTTGCCCATGCCGTCACGGGGACTCAGCTCGGGATCGTCCCGCCATGCAAACGGGTTGCCATCCTCGAAGACGTCGGTGTAGAAATCCAGATCGCCATCGACATCGGGCACGCCGCCATCCGCCACCATCATCCGGTATCGGCCGTTCTGGAATTGCGCCGAATCCTTGCCGGTCTGCAGAATCTCGCGATCCGTCATGATGTAGATGCGCGGCGTGCTGGTCTGGCTCGCCTCCCGCTGGATCTCTGACATCCATTCTCGCCACAGAAGCACCGCCTCGCTGGGTTCCACGTATTCGGCGTGGGCACCGGCGGCCAATCCCAGCGAAACCAGCAGCGACCGGCCGACAATCCAGTGCCGCATGCATGCTTTCAGACTCAGGAAGGAAGGCGCTTTCATGGATTCAATATACAGCTTTTTCAATCGGGAACAGGGTTATTTATCGCTCACAGCGGAGGCAGCACGCCTCCCAAATCATCCACGACGGGATCTCCGCCCGCGGCCGGAACGGCGGATCCGACATCCGGGGTGTCCGATCCACGAAGCGGACGGCCGGTGGCGTCGATGATCTGGGCGGTGACGAAAATGATGAGGTTGCTCTTGATGCGGTTCTCGGCCTTGCTCTGGAACAAGCGGCCAATGAAGGGAATATCGCCCAGAATCGGCACCTTGTCCTCGACGTTCTGCACGTCCTCGCGCATCAGGCCGCCGACTGCGACGGTGTAGCCGTCATAGATGGTCAGCGCGGTGTTGACGCGGCGGGACGAGAACACCGGCATTTCGATCCGGTTCTCGGTCAGGACGATCTGCACCGGGTTTCCGACCAAGTCGGTGCCGCCGGTCTGGATGGGGCTGCCGTAGTTGATGAAGCCCTCGAACTCGACGATTTCCGGCACGAAGCGGAGGTCGATCATGAAATCGTTCTCACCGATGGTGGGTTCGATTTCGAGTGTCACGCCGGTATTGCGGGTTTCGAACGCCGTGGGCGTGGCCGGTGTGACCGGGAAGCTCTGCACCCCGCCGCCGCCGAGGCCGCCGCCACCGAAGCCGAAGCTGCTGGAGGTGCCGGTGCTGGTGGGGATTTCCGGGGGTTCGTATTCGGTGGGGTAGATGAATTCGCGGATGATCTCGATGGTCGCTTTCTGGCCGGAGCGGGCGGTGACCGAGGGTGCCGTCATGAGGTCGGTGCCTTTTTTCTGGGCCAGACCGCGCATGATCATCTGAACCTGGCCGTCGGTGAAGAGGCCGGTAAGCGACATGATGCCCGGTGCCACGCTGCTGCTCTGCGAGCTGCGGTTCGGGTTGTTGAGCAGTCCGTCGATCGAATCGGAGTTGATCGCGTAGTCGCCGGAGCGCAGGCCGCCGGTGGAAATGTTCGACACCGGCTGGCCCGGGGTTCCCGGGACGCCGGGAATGGAGGTGAAATTGATCGGGCTGATGAAGTCGGCATTGGTGCGGGGCACCCCGCTTCCGACCGTGCCACCGGAGCCGAACAAGGAGCCGCCGGAATTGAGACCGAAAGGGCCGATGATCCAGTCGAAGCCCAGCTCGTCGGTGTTCTCCTGGTTGATCTCGACGAACTTGGTGGTGATTTTGACCTGCTTGGGCTGCTTGCTGATGATGGCGTTGACGAGTTGCTCGACCTTGTCGAGTTCGCCGGGGGTGTTGGTGACCAGAAGCACGCCGGTGGAGCTGAGGGTGGCGGAAGTGCCTTCGCCGAAGTTGATGCCGGAAGCCCTCAACAGATCGATGATCGGCGGACGGGGCTGAAGACTGGCCGATGCGCCGGCCGAAGGCTCGGCGAAGGGATCCACTTCGGCCGCGCCGCCACCGCCACCACCTGTGTCGAGCGAGGAAGCGAAGTCCGGGGGCACGCTGAAAGTGCGGGTGAAGACATCGTCCACGGTCTCGGTCTGCGGCACGAGGGTGACGGAGTAGTCGTCCACCTTGTAGCGCAGGCGGGTGGCGTCGCAGATGTATTTCAGAGCCACGCCCAGCGGCACGTTGGTGACGCGCAGTTCGTTGATGCGCAGCGCGCTGGGATCGGCGCCAAGCGTCGGCAAACCGTCGCCGCCGCCCGCGTCAAGGCCGGCGTCTCCGGCACCGCCCGCCGCAGTGGGACGGGGACGGCGGATCACGAAGTTGACGCCTTTTTGGGCCGGATCGACAGTCGTGGTGTCGAGTTCACGGGAGCGCAGGCGCAGGAAATCGATGGCTTCCTCGACGGTGGTGTCCTCGAAGTTGATGCTCGGGATGATGATGTTGCGGAGTTTTTCCGTGATGTAGGCGACACCGCCACCGGATTGATCGGAGCCCCAGCCTCCCTCGGGCAGGGCAGGCGATTCTTCCGGCACGGTGAGTTCCCACGCGGCGTCCACTTGGGCGAGAAGCTCGGCGCGGGTCTGATCGTAGGCGGCGCGGTAGTAATCGGATCTGGCGGCGGCGATGCGCTCCATGCCGCGGCGGGCGGCGGAGTTGTAGGAATCGATGCGCAGGACCTGTTCGTATTCGGTCATCGCCTCGTCATACTTGCCGAGGTTGAAGTTGCCTTCGGCGGTGTAGAGGTGGCGGCGCACCGCATCGACGTTCTGGGTGTGCTCGTAGGTGAGCGCGGGGTTGGTGCGGATCGGATCGTCGAGGTAGGCGAGTTCGCGCTTGGCGATGGCGTTGTCAGGATCGACGCTGAGCACGTTGTCGAGCAGGGTGCGGGCCTCGGAGTATTTGCCGACCTGGCGGTGCTTCATCGAGAGGGCGACGCTGGCGTCGGCGAGATGGCCGGTGATGCTGGCGCGGCGGTCCTGGAACATCGGCGCGTCGGGCACGAGCTGGAGCGCCTGGCTGTATTTGTCCACGGCCTGCTGGTAATCGCCCTTGGCATAGGCTTCGCGGCCTTCGGCGAGGAGGCGGTCGCCTTCCCTCACGTCGTTCTGGCGGCGGATCATTTCGCGTTGGGCGAGGCTGCTGTATCCGCCGTAGCCGGCTCCTTCACCTGCGGTGGCCTTGGTGGTGATGGCGGGGGTGGCGGACGCCGCGGCCATGAGGGCGATAGCGGTGCGGCTGGTTCGATACGTGGACTTTTGTTGCATGGTCGGTTGAGGTTTTCTGGGCATCATTCGGGGATTTGAAAAGCGATTTTTTAGGGGAAGTTCGTTCGATCAGGGAGTGAGAGCGGGCAGGGAGCCTTTGGCGATTTCGACGGTCTGGCGGGCACCCTGGGCATCAGTGTATTCGACGCTGATGCTCTCGGGGGTGACGGATTTGAGGAGATAGTCCTTGGCGGGCGCGTCGGGCGGCAGGGCGAAGGCGGTGTTTTCCTCGATCTTGAATTCCTGGCCACCGAGGCCCAGCGCCTCAAGGCTGAGCACGGCGGTGCGGTCGTATTGGAGGAAGTTGTTCTTGCGGGCGTCGTCGCCGAGGGGCGACGGGAATTCGTAAACGGTGCCCTTCTTGTTGTGACGCTGGTCCTCGATGCGGACGATGGTGACTTCCATCTCGATGTTGGTGCGCGGATTGAGTTCCTTGCGCTTCTCGTGGCCGAGGAGCTTGAAGCGATCCTTGGCGGGATCCTCTTTGAAGAAAATCTCCTCCGGCCCGATCATCTCGGCGGCGGAAATGCGGTTGCGACGACCCTTGCTGTCTTCGTAGATCATCGGGAATTTGTCGTTCGAGCCATAGCCCGGACGGAGGACCCAGGTCAGGCTGTCGTCATTGACGTAGCGGAGCTTGGCGATGAGCGGCGGGTGACTCTTGAGACTGTTGGGGTCGGTGGAGGCGGTGTATTCTTCCAGATTGGTGAAGCCGTCGCCATCGGGATCGCGCTGGGGCGAGTCGGCGAAACCGGGATCAAGGCGGTTTTCGATCCACCAGGTGTTGGGGATCGGCGGATGGACCGGCTCGTCCTTGAGAAGATCCACGGGTTTTTCCGGTGCACTGCTGGCCACGAAGAGCGAAATGCCGGTGAAGAGGTCCACGGGACGGTCGCCGTCGCGCGACTGGGTCCAGGTACGGTCAAGTTTGAGGGACTGGAGCGCCTTGGGAATTTGGTCGGCAGCCGGGACGGCGGTCTGGTTGTTGCCGGAGCCGCGGAGGCCGGCACCGAAGTCCTCATCCACTGCGCTGAGTTTGGACCAGCCGAGGTAGCCGAGGCCCAAGGCCAGGACCGCGGCACCGCCGAGCGCGGCTTTTTCGTAATTCTTGGATAACCAGGACATGGGAAAGGGTCGGTAAGTCGGTATCAGGGAAGTTTTTTGGCGGGCAGGAACTGCATGAGGTCGAGCCGGACGAAGACCTGCACTTCCTCATTGCCCAGGACCTGGGCGAGAATGCGGCTCGGATCGGCCGTCGGCGCGGGCGGCGGAGCCGGGGCGGGTGCCGGAGCCTCTTCATCCTCGGCTCCGGCCTCGGGCTCTGGCTCGGCAAATGCCTCGCCGAAGATGTTTTCGAACGGAGCGGCGGCTGGTGCGGCAGCTCCGGCGGCGGCGGTGCGGCCGAACTCGGCATCGGAGGCCATCGGCGGCTTCTGATTGGTGCTCGAAACGCGCATTGTGCGAATCACTGCGAAATAGGGATCGGTGGCCGTGATTTTGGAGATGAACTCGCGCGCGGCCTTTTCCGGGCCGACGAAGGTGATTTCCAATGGCAGGGCACGGGCGACCTGAACCTGGTTTTCCGCGGGCTTCCATTCGCGCCCGGCTTCCTCGGGCAATGAGGGGCGGTGCAGGTTGCGGAGTTCGGAAACTCCGGACTCGGCGAGCGCGAGCATCATGAATCGCACGGCGTCGAGTTGATACTTGAGAATGCCGGTGGCCCGATTGTTGGCGAGCGTGGTCCGGTAGCGCTCGAAGCCGCTGAAAAATTCCTCCGGCACCTCGACTCCGGCGTCGGTGAAGGCGGCGGTCAATTCGCCGTTCACTTCCTTGAGCCGGTCGGTGAAGGCCTGCGGCGAGATGTTTTCCAGCTTCTCGGGACGGTATGGCTTGAAGGCCTGTTGCAAGTTGGCGGTCGCCGCCTTGTAATCCTCGATCGCCTTGCTTTTGCCCTGCTGGTTCTCGGCACGGGGGTAGAGCGGCTGACGTTCGTAGGAGGCGGCCTCGGAGGCGGCGAGATCGAACTCCTCCTGCGCGGCATCGTAACGGGACGCGCCTTTCATCCCGAGCACCGCCAGGCCGATCACTCCGAGCAGGGTGACGGCTCCAAGAGTGGCGAGAAACCTGTTTTCTTTGATCCAAGTCATTTCGGTTGGGAAAAAATAATCGTGGGAAATGGATTACCGGGCGGCCACCTTGCGGGCGAGCGGCAGGGTGATTTCGAACGGCAGGCCGAGTTCGCCCGGTTCGCCGGACACGGTGATGTCGAGAATCTGTTCGTCGCTGAGAGTGACGGGCTCGCCCTTCTGGCCCTGGCGGCCCGGACGGCCATTGGCCGGCGGTGGGGGCTCGGCGGTGAAGCGGAAGCTGGTGGATTTTTCGCGGAGGTTCTTGAGCAACTCCGAGACCACGTTCTGGCTGCGGGGATTTTCACGCCAGAAGCCCTTGATGCGGATGGCATTGGCGAGCGCCGGCTCGTCGCCCTGCGGCACCGCCAGCGAGCTGTTGCCATACTTCGCGGTGGCGAAATCCGCTTTCACAAGCGATTTGCCCTGGCCGGCCTTGGGCTGGTTTTTCGGCCCGTCCTGCTGGAGCGGATTGTAATCCGTCAAGGGCTCGAAATCGGTGATCCATACGGCATCGCTGGCGAACGCGTGGCGCAACTCGTTGATCAGATCCATCCAAAAGGCGTGGTCGGCTTCCAGCGAGACGTAGGCACCTGCGATATTGCGCAGGGCGGCCTCGCGCTTGAGCAAGCCGTCGATCTGGGTCTTGACCGGGGCAAGCGTGTCGCGTTGGTCCGCCATGGTGCGCGCGGAGTCCGCAGCCTTGGCGGCGGCGACATTCTGCAAGGCGGCCCAAGCGGCGGTGCCGCCCAGCAGAACGGCGGCGGCGGCGATAAGCAGCGGCGTGCGGCGGTCGGCGGCACGGGTCTGCTCGACGACGGCGGGAACGAGATCGATGTTGATCTCTGATTTGCCGATGCCGCGCAGGCCGAGCCCGACAAGTTCGCCCATCATGTGGCCCTCGCGCTGGACGACGGCGGCATCGACGCCCTTGCCGACGGCGAGGTTGCGCACCGGATTGAAGTACTCGACGGGCAGGTTG
>DATISV010000484.1:0-2570 GCA_035468505.1 Luteolibacter sp.
GAAATGCTGGCCGTGGTGCGGCGCGGCCACGGCGAGGTAGCGGCGCGAGCCGGGGATCGCACGGATGGACATTTCCATCCACGGGCGGGATTCGCGGGTTTTCGGATAATTCCCGTGCGGCGCGCGCGGGTCGCGGCCGTCGGGATATTTCAGCCAGAGGTGGTGGGCGATGTCCGAGTCGCGATCGACATAGTCCCAGCGGGTGTAGGCGATGCGGCCGTCGTGGTCCACGCTGGGCAGCCATTCGTGGGTTTCATGATAACTGAGCGGGCGGATGTTTTCGCCGCGCGGGTCCATCCGATGGAGCGTGTAAACCGGGCAGACGCGCCCGCAGCGCAGGAAGCCGCCGCGCCGTTCGGAGACGAAGGCGATTGCGCCGTCCGGCAGCCAGCACGGATGGATGTCGTTCCACGGGCCGTCGGTGAGTTGTTGGAGTCCGGTGCCGTCGGCATTGACCTTGAAGACATGGAAAGC
The DNA here is from genome assembly GCA_035468505.1 of Luteolibacter sp. Lineage (GTDB taxonomy): Bacteria > Verrucomicrobiota > Verrucomicrobiia > Verrucomicrobiales > Akkermansiaceae > Luteolibacter. The sequence continues at coordinate 475 of DATISV010000484.1, forward strand.
GCGACCGGGATCCCAGTGCTCCGACCAGAAGTTGACGCCGCCACCCTGGCGATAGCGATGCCGGGTGTCGCCGGTGCCCTCGACATAGGAAAAAACGATTTGTTTGCCATCGAACGAGAGATCCGGAGAGAGAAACGCGCCGCCAGGATTTTCTCCCGCGTTGTGCAGGCGGCCGTTGCCGTCGTAGCGGAGTTTCGCCGGGGACTCGCCGCCGCGCAGCACCTGCCCTTGCATGCGGCCGCGTTCGACCACGGCACCGGCCAGCAGGTCGCGCACGCGCGGTTCGGGGCCGAATGCGTTTTCCAGTATATATATTCCGCCGCCTGGTCTTGCAGCGATGCCGTAGTATTGGTCGCACATGTGTTCGTAGAGCGCGCGGTGGCGCTTGATGAAGAGGATGCGGTCGAAATCCAGCAGCGGGTTGGAGAGGGCGATCCCGCGGCGGATCGCGGCGATTTCCCCGAAGAGTCCGCGCAACCCGGCCGCGGCGGGAGATTGCTCCTGATGGATCCGGGAAACGCGGTCGGCCAGCGCATCGAGTGCCGCCGTCTGGGAAGAAAAGTCCGGAGCACCGTCCATCGTCCGCAAATGGGCGAGCAGCGCGTGGGTGCGCCGCCAGGCGATGTCCACCGGGCTGCGGTCCGATTGCAGGACGAGCGCCTGTGGGCGATGGACCTCAAGTTCCAGCCGTGGATTGTTCCACTTCCCGCGGGCCGCGATCTGGCGTTCCAGTTCGCGGAATTCCCGATCGATGGATTTGGCGACCATTCCATGGAAATCCGGCACGGGAACCGGCTCCGCCCGGACGGAGGTTGATGCGAGCAGCAGAAAAACCGCGAATGACGGGATGGTTTTCATGTCCCGGGTTGCCCGAGAGAATCGAGGTCGGCGGTGATGCGATCGAGGTCCGCCGCAGGCAGCTCGATGTCCGCGGCGGCGGCGGTTTCGCGGATGTGCCGGTGTTTGCGCGCGCCGGCGAGCACGTGGGTGACGCCGGGCTGTGCCAGCGTCCAAGCGAGGACGAGTTGGGCGAGCGTACAGTTGTGGGTTTCGCAAAGAGGCCGCCAGCCGTCGAGCAGGTCGAGCACGCGGCGGCGGTTCACCGGCAGCAGCCATGGGAACCAATCCGCGCTGGTGCGGAACTCGCCCTCCTTGAATTCATGGTCCAATCCGATCTTTCCTGTGAGAAGCCCCTGCTCCAGCGACATGTAAGTGAGCGTGGCGAGACCATGACGTTGGCACTGCGGCAGCAGCTCTTTCTCGGGTTCACGCGAAAGCATCGAGTAGCGGAACTGGTGGCTGGCGATGGCGCCGCATGAAAGATATTCCTCCAGCTCGGCGGGCGACAGGTTACACACCCCGATCGCGCGGATTTTCCCTTCGTCGCGCAGTTTCAGCAATGCGGCCATGGTGTCGGCGATGGGCGTCTTCTCCGGCTCCACGGCGGGCCAGTGGACCTGATAGAGATCGATGCGGTCGGTGGCGAGGTCGCGCAGCGAGCGCTCCACCTCGATGGCGATGGTGTCCGGGCGCAGCGAGCGGTAGAGGCTCTGGCCGTTGAACTCGGTGAAATACGAGCCGCGGTCATCGTCCCACCAAAGTCCGCACTTGGTGGCGAGCAGCACTTCGTCGCGGCGGCCTGCGACGGCCTTGGCGATGAGCCGCTCGCTGTGGCCCCAGCCGTAGGCGGGCGCGGTGTCGAGCAGGTTGATGCCGGCGTCAAGCGCGGCCTGGATGGTCTGGATCGACTCGGCATCGTCGGGCGCACCACCCCACACGGCACCGCCGCCGATGGCCCACGCGCCGAAGCCGATGACCGAGGATGAGATGCCGGAATCTCCAAGGGGCAGGTATTTCATGATGGCATGATTGTTTTGTTAGAGTGAAAGCAGGTATTCGATGAGATCGTCGATTTCGACGGGTTTCAGCGTGCTTGTGACGCCATGCCGATCATCCGCATTGTGATCGATGAGCACCTCGCGCAGGGTCGCGGCGAGGCCGTCGTGGACGAAGTGCGGATTGCACCACAGTTCGACCAGTGTCGGCGTGTCGTATGCGGTTGCTCCGCGATCCCGATAAGTGGCTGTGCCGACATC
>DATISV010000485.1:0-2636 GCA_035468505.1 Luteolibacter sp.
ACCGCGCCGCGCCCGCCAACTCCGACGAAGGCGAGGTTGATGCGGCTGTTGGCGGCAGGGCCGGGACGGCCGATCGCGATTCGCGGCGCCACCCAGGCTCCGCTGATGGCGGCGGCGGTGGAGGTCATGAAACGACGGCGGTTTTGGCTCATGCGAGGATGGTTTGGTTGAAGCATTTCACGGCAGCGCGCGGTAGCGCAGGTCCTTGTAATGGACCACGCTTTGCGGGTCGTGCGCCTGGATGGCGATGGTGCCTTCGCCGAGCTTGCGGGTCTTGTGGCCGGGGTCTTCCGGCTCGGTGTAATCGTTCACGACCTTGTCGTTCACCTTGATGACGATGCGTTTGCCTTCGACGCGGATGGTGTATTTGAACCACTCGCCGTCCTTGTGCGGCGCGTTGAACATGACGTCCTTCACGGCATAGACGCTGCCGGTCTTGCGCGGGTCCTTGTGGGTGGCGTTGACCTGTGCCTCGTAGCCATGCGCCGGCCAGCCCTTCTCCTGCCATTGGGTGTGGAAAAACACGCCGGAATTCGCGCTCGGGAAGGTTTTCACCATCGCTTCGAACTCGAAATCGCGCATCGCCGCCTTGCCGTCGGGGCCAGCGTAGAAAAGGTGCGCGCGCGGGCCGTCTATCACGAGCATTCCGTCCTTCACTTGGAACGATCCGGGGTTTTCGGTGGAGACCTTCCAGCCGGCGAGGTCCTTGCCATTGAACATCTCGATCCATTCGCCGGCACTGGCGGCGGCGGTCAGGATCACGGAAACCAGCAGGGGTAGCATGCGTTTCATGGGTGGAAATTGACGCCGATCCCGCAGGGTGTCGATGCGATTGTGCTTGGACGGGCGTGGGGGAGTTTACGGCGCATCCCCGCCGTTCATTTCGCTTGCCACGGGATGGGGGGAGCGGCACAACAAGCGCCGCTCCTCCGGGTGGGCGCGCGAAATCCCTTCGTTTCCCCCGGCAGGGCGGAAAGCAAACACATTCGCGACCCCCACAATGGACAGTATTTCATCCCGCATCGCCAAGGTTTCCCCGTCCCTCACGCTCGCCGTCACCGCGCAGGCCAAAGCCATGATCGCCAAGGGCGAGGAGGTTTACGCGCTGGCCGGTGGCGAACCGGAAGTCGATACCCCGGAATTCATCAAGGAGGCCGCCATTCAGGCCTTGCGCGACGGCCGCACGAAATACACGCCCGCCGGCGGCATTCCCGAACTGCGCGAGGCGCTCGCCGCCAAGCTGCTGGTCGATAACAACCTGCAATACGCGCCCAACCAGATCTGCGTCACCGCCGGTGCCAAGATGGCCTGTTTCAACGCCATCCTCGCCGTGATCGAGGAAGGCGACGAAGTGATCATCCCGTCGCCCTTCTGGGTGTCCTACCCGGAAATGGTCCGCCTCGCCGGCGGCGTGCCCGTGATCGTGGAAACCAAGGAATCCACCGGCTGGAAAATGACTCCCGAGCAATTCGAGGAAGCGATGAGCCCGGCGACCAAGATGGTCATCCTCAACACTCCCGGCAATCCGACCGGCGCGGTTTACACCGAGGCGGAACTGCGCGCCATCGGCGATGTCGCGCTGGAAGAGGACATCGTGATTCTCTCCGACGAGATTTACGAAAAGCTCGTCTATGGCGAGGCGAAGCACGTTTCCATCGCCTCTCTCAGCGAGGAACTCTACAACCTCACCATCACCGTCAACGGCTTCTCGAAGTGCTACTCGATGACCGGCTGGCGCCTCGGCTACACCGCCGCGCCCAAGCCGCTCGCCGACGCGATCGACAAGATCCAGAACCACACGGTTTCCAACGCCAACACCTTCTCGCAATACGGCGCACTCGCCGCCTTGCAGGGTGACCAATCGTTCATCGAAAACCTGCGCGGCGAATACGACGTGCGCCGCCAGTTCGTGCTCTCGCGCCTCAAGGCGATCAACAACATCCGGGTGGTCGAGCCGCAGGGCGCGTTCTACTTCTTCGTTTACACCGGCCAGATGGGCCTGAAGTCGATGAACCTCTGTGACAAGTTGCTCTCGCGCTACAAAGTCGCCTCGGTGCCCGGCATCGCCTTCGGCTACGACGAGGGCATCCGCCTCAGCTACTGCACCACGCTCGACATCCTCCACGAGGGACTGACGCGCTTCGAGCAGTTCTGCCGCGAGCATTGAGTCTTCATCCATGTCCGGCCGACAACGGCCGGACCATGCCATTTCAAAACCTCAGCTTCACGCAGAGCCAGCGTCCGTCGGTGTGGACCAGGTCGGCCTGAATGGCCTTTTCCGGCTCGGAACCCTCTTGAGGGAGAGGAATGGCGATACGGGTGCGTCCACCGGAAATGGTGCTTTGGATCAACGGGTTGAGTTCGGTCAGCCGATGCACCCTGTCGCCCAAATGCGATCGGAGCTCACGCAGGCTGTCGGACGTGCGGCGGATCCATTTGGTGTTGAGCCCTTCGCGCATGCCGCCTGGAACCTCCAACAGCAGATCGGAATAATCAGCACTGGCATCGGTAATGGCGAGAGTTTGGAAAAAACGGTGCGTCCATTCCATGGCCTCTTCCGTTGAAGCTGCGCGGCGGTCGGATTGATACATCGGCGTGCGGATGAAGTCTTCCTTTTTGATGACGGCGTGGCCCTC
>DATISV010000486.1:0-2458 GCA_035468505.1 Luteolibacter sp.
ACGGCGAGACTGACTTTTCCAGTGGCTTTGGCGGACATGGGTGCGGCGGCTGCGGCGTGTCATAACCTCCCGCGCGCCGCGTGGCGACACCGCGATGCGGAAATCCCGCCGCTTCACGGAAATTTCACACGGCACGCACAAATGTTTCACCGGGCGGCGTATCATCGGAACCATGCATCCGCGCGCGGTCATCCTGCCGGACGACGGCTGGCTCGACAGGCCGGACGCCCGCAGGAAGCTGGGTGTGGCATTGACCGCGCTGATCGGACTGGCGCTTTACGGTTATAGCGTCGGTTTTTGGCGCGCGCCGCTGATGGGTGTGTTCGTGGCGGTGAAAATGCCGTTGCTGGTATTGCTCACGCTGGTTTGCAATGGATTGCTCAACGGTCTGCTGGGAATTCTGTTAGGCACCGGCCTCGGTTTCCGCCAGTCGCTGCTCGCGCTGCTCAGCGCCTTCGCCGTGGCCGGGCTGATCCTCGGCTCGCTCTCGCCGGTCACCTTCATGCTGGCGTGGCACGCGCCGCCGCCCGATTCGCTGCAGGCGAACACCGCGCATGCCGCCTACATGGTCACCCATGTCCTGTTGATCGGCTTCGCGGGCATCGCCGCCAACATCCACCTTCACCGGCTGCTGGCCGGCAAGTCGCCCACCCGCGCCGCAGCCACCGCCACCCTGCTCGCCTGGCTCGGCGGCAACGGGTTCCTCGGCGCGCAGTTCTCGTGGATCCTGCGGCCGTTCCTCGGCTCGCCCGGACTCGAAGTCCAGTTCCTGCGGCCCAACCCGCTGCACGGGAATTTCTATCAGACCATGTGGAACTCGCTGAACCGCATCACCGACGGCTTCGCCATCCCGGCGCTCGCGGCCATCCTGCTCACCATCGCCATCCCCATCATTTTCGCCATACCCACCCGCAACCCCGACGAACCATGAACCCGCAAAACCAACCCGAGATCCCGAACACCCCGCCCGGCCTTCCGAAAACTCCGCCGCCGCCGGAGGAACCGCTGCCGGAAAATCCCGACATCCGCACGCTCTACGAAGCGCTGCTGCGACGTCCCAACGCGCTGGCCGATCACCTCAACCGTGGTCATCGCGGCGCACTCGCCGGCTTCGCCGCGCTGGCCGTGGTATGCTTCCTTCTTTTCGGACTCGTGCTCGGCTGCTTCGCCAAACACGAACAACTGTGGGCCGCGCCGCTCAAGACCGGACTCGGCCTGATCATCGCCGGCGTCATCTGTTTCCCGAGTTTGTATATCTTCTCCACCCTGGCAGGCGCGCGGATCGGCATCACCCAGCTCGCCACCGGATTCGCCGCGGCGCTCGCCCTGGCCGGGCTGCTGCTGTTGGGTTTCGCGCCCGCGGTGTGGATCTTCGCGGAATCCACCGACTCACTCGGCTTCATGGGCCTGCTTGCCGTTGGCTCGTGGCTGGCGGCCTTCGGTTTCGCGCTGAAGTTCCTCAAATCCGCAACGGCGGCGGCCGGCGGCACCCAGAAAACCCCGCTCACCATCTGGAGCATCGTGTTCCTGCTCGTCACCCTGCAAATGACCACCTCGCTGCGCCCCATTCTCGGCCGCTCAGGGCATTTCCTTACCCAGGAGAAGAAATTCTTCCTGCAACACTGGGGCGAGAGCGCGCCGGAAACGCTGCCTTAGTGCAAAGGCCCTGCGGATTTCCCGCAACTCCCGGCTGGCAACGGGGTTTCAGGCCTGCTAGCTTACGACCATCATGAAAAATCCTTGGATGATCCCTGTTGCCACATTGCTCGTGGGAGCTGTCGGCGGTTTTATTTCCGGCAAAAACATCCGGGCCTCCGGCGATCCGGATTCGCCAGCCGATGCCGAGCGGCGCACCCGCTCTACCATGCGGGCGGATGCCACCGCCGGCGCTTCATCCGCCACCAAACGCGGACCGCGTCATACCGATCCCGACCAAATCCGCAACCTGCCGGGCAGTTCGACGCGCATCCAGGCAATGATGGAATACTACGCCAGCCTCTCGCCCGAGCAGCTTGAAGAGGAGGCCCGCAAGTTGGACAACCTGCCGATGAACGAGCGCATCATGGCTTCGTTCCTGTTGTTTGGCCGCTGGGCGGAAGTCGATCCCACCTCGGCCATGGCGTTTTCCAACACGATGGGATTCACCGGCGCGTTCGTGCGGCCCAACATCCTTCACAGTTGGGCCAGCGTGGACCCGGCCAACGCCGCCAAATACTACGCCGCCAACCCGCGCGAGTTCGCCATGATGGGCATGATGGGTGGCGGCCGCGGGCCGATGGGCGGACAAGGCGGTGCGTCCATCATCGCCAGCGAGTGGGCGCGCCAGGATCCCGCCGCCGCCCTCGCCTGGGCCGGCACCCTCACCACCGAAAAATCGCAGGCCATGGGCGCCGTGCTCGGCGAGGTGGCCAAGACCGATCCGAAAAAAGCCGCCGAAATGCTCGGTGGCATCCAGGGC
>DATISV010000487.1:0-6095 GCA_035468505.1 Luteolibacter sp.
GCTCGTGTCGCATCATGACGGCGTTCGTCGCGGGGCTCATCCACCGGTGCCGGAGCGGCGGGAGCGTCCTGCTCGGTTTCCGCGAAAGCCGCGGCGACCTCGCCCATGTCGCGCGGTCGGTCCGCGGGATCGAGTGCGAGGCAGCGGTCGATCCAGCCGCGGAGCGCCTTCTCGCGCGGTCCGCTGGCATCGGCGGGCCATTGGAAACCACTCTGCGCCTCCAGATTGGCGGCGATTCGATTCAAGTCCGCCCGGATGCCCTCGGTGCGGGTTTTGCCGACCGGCGGAGCCACCTGCGAAAATGTCGCATGGCAGCGCGGGAAGGTGCCTGTGAGCAGGCGGAACGCCAGCACGCCGAAAGCGAAAACGTCGCAGCGGAAACCGTCCGCCGTGTAGGCCGCCGCATCGCGCAATTGTGCCGGCGGCTGATAGAGCAGGGCGTCGGTGAAGTCGTCTTTTTCAGTCCCTGGCATGTGGCCGAGCGCCCAATCGCGCAGCAGAACCCCGTCGGCTGAATCGAAGAACACGTTTCCCGGCTTCAGGTTGCCATGCGGCACGTGGCGCGCATGCATCGCGGCCAGCGCGCGGGCGAACGCCTTCACGGTCTTCCATGCGTCCAGTCCCGGGTAGTCGTCGAGCCGGTGCTGGAGCGAGCGCGGGACCGGCGGGGCATCCGTTCGATCATCGGCCGCGAGTTCGGAAATGAGAAACGCCGGGTCACCCTGAAAATCGCAAGCGATGACCGGCATCACGCCCTCCGGCCAGCCATCGGCTCGCAACATGCGTGTGGAGTTTTCCAACAAGTCCCGGTTCACCGCGGCGGCATCGAGGATTTTGAGGGCGAGCGGGCGTCCCTGCGGATCCTTCACGCGGAATACCGCGCCACAGGCGCCTTCACCGATCAACTCGTGATCCGTCAGATCACCGATCCCGATTTCATCATCTCCCGAAGTCGCCATGGCCGCTGTCTAACCCATGCGCGGGGCCGCGCCAATCCCGAAGGTGCGCGGTCATTCCTGAAGCCAGGTCTTCGGCCGGTAAACCAGCGCGTAGGGCACGAAACAAATCGCCGTGCCGAGCATCAGCCAGGTGAAGAAACGGAAATACTCGGTGCCCTGGAGTTTCGTCTGGCCACCGACGAATGCCTTCGTTTCGACTGGTTGATCCGTGCTTGCGGTCTCAGTGGCATCGAGCATGCCAAGTTCCTTCTTGCGTCGCTCCAGCCATGGCTCCGACGGACGGAGGCGGTCGGTCCACGAGGCTTTCGCGGCGCGCTTGGGCTCGGCCACGGTGATGATATATCCCATGTCCCAGCGGGTGTTCGGTTTCCGGTCGGGGCCGTTGGAGATGAGGCGCGCGGTGCGGTCGTTGAGGCGCTCGTAACGGATCGGGTTGCCCCACGGATCGTTGCCGAGTGTGCCGTCGAAAGTCGCCAGCAACTCATCCGGGCGGGGAAATCCCTCGTCGGCGGTCAGGCGCAGCGCTTCCAACAAACCAGCGAACGATTCGGATTCCGGCAGTTCGAATCCGGTCGCCACGCCGTCTTTGAGTCGGGCAACGATATCGTCTTCCGTGCCGGTGGTTCCGTCGTATCCCGGCAGCACGATGGTGCGCGGGTCCTTGCGCCAGTCGGCCGGCAGTTTCATCACCGCCTCCTCAAGTTGGATCGCCGCGGCGTCCGGGATCTGGATGAACTTGTTGACGCCGGCGACGAGGAAATTGCCGATCGCGACCGCGCCGAGATAGAAGCACATGATGACGGACTTCATCGTCCGCGGCGACTGGGTGTAGGCGTATTCGAGCGCCACGATGGAAACCATCACTTCGGAGGCGGTGAGCAGCGCGAAGGCGAGAATCTGCCATGAAATGTTGGGCCGCGCGCCGCCTTCGATCCATTGCTGGATCACCGTGACCAGCGCGAACGAACTGGCCATCACGAACAGCCCCAACCCGATCTTGCGCAGCGGCGTGAGTTTCCACACCTTGTCCAACATCGGATAGAGTCCGTAGGAAAACAGCGGAATGAAGGTCAGCACGAACACCGAGTTGAGCGACTGGATCTGCGAGGGCAGCCATTCGAAGCCGAGGAAATTGCGGTCCATGTCCTGCGACTGGAAGATCCACGTCGAGCCGGTCTGGTCGAAGAGCGCCCAGAACATCGCCACGAACAGATAGAGCGGCAGCAGTTTGAGCATCACCTTCCAGCCGCCACCGGATACAATCTCGCGCACGAATCCCTTGCCGGCCGGCGGCACGTGGATGAAGCGCTTGCGGCCCATCCAGAACACCAGCGTGGCGATGGCCATCAGCACGCCCGGCACGCCGAAGGCCCAGTGCGGGCCATGCCATTCCATCAGCCACGGCGTGAGCATCATCGAGACGAAGGCGCCGATGTTGATGGAAAAGTAGAACCAGTTGAAAATGCGCGGCAGCAGGTGGGCGTTGCGCGAGCCGAACTGGTCGCCGACGTGCGCGGAGACGCAGGGTTTGATGCCGCCGGAACCGAGCGCGATGAGTCCCAGCCCGGCCATCAGCCACCACGGCGAGTGGCCGAAGGCCCCCATGCAGGCGAGCGCCGCGTGGCCCGCGCAATAGACCAGCGAGAGCGCGATGATGGTGCGGTATTTGCCGAGGAAAACGTCCGCCAGCAAGGCGCCCAGAAGGGGGGTTAGATAAACCGCGCCGTTGAACAGATGCACCCGCGCGGTCGCTTCCGCCTCGTTCATTGCGGACGGCCCGCGGCCGTCCATCAGGTGCAGGTATTGCACCATGAAGATCGCCAGCACGGCCTTCATGCCGTAGAACGAGAACCGCTCGGCGGCCTCGTTGCCGATGATGTGCGGCACGCCCGGCGGCATGCCTTCGAGGTCGGCGGGTGAAGTGCGGTAGGCCATGGCTCGTTCGGAAGGTTGGCAATCGATCAACCCGGCATCAGGTCGATGCCGCAGCGCCGCAGCACGATCACCGTGAGCCAGAAAAATCCGGCGGTGAGCAGGCAGTTTGCCGCCAGTGAAACCCAGAAACCATGACCCTGCCGCAGCATCCATGGCAGGATCAGGAACATCGGCAGCGTCGGAATCACGAACCAGAACGTGCCTTCCGCGTGATTCGCAATCCGCTGCGGCGACTGCCCGCCCTGGTGCATCCAGACCATCGCCACCAGCGAGGTGAGCGGCAGTGCGATGAGCAGCGCGGAGAGGCGGTCGCTGAACAACTGCACCTTGTTGACGATCACGATGATCGCCGCGCTGAGGAGCAGCTTCACCAGGTCGGACGGCGTGAACGAGAAGATCTGCTGCCAGGGGATGCGGGACATGGCCGCGGATTCTTCACTGACTGGCCAGACTTGGCAATCCCGCGCTTCCATCCTCCTGAACGCGGGACGGCATTTCCGGTTTGCTTGAAACATCCACGATGTAGTCGCCCTTGAGCCAGTTGCGCCCTAACAGCAGCGGGTAGGTGAGTCGTGAGCGGTTGTTCAGGTTCACCAGCACCCGCTTGCTCTCGCCCTCGTGATTGAGCGTCATCTCGACGAACACGCGCTCCTTGCTGCCACCGGAATTGCGCACCGTGCCGGTCCGGGCCAATGGCAGCCGCAGCGGAACCCGCGAACCGTCGCGGTTGACCACCACGAAGTCCACCATGCCGTCCACCACACGCACCTCTTCGGCATGCACCGAGGTGGTGGCGGCACCGGTGTCCACCCGCGCGACGAATTCCATCGCCACCTCCTCGATTCCGACGCGCGCCGTCTGGCCGATCATGCGCTTGGCGCTGTCCGTCGCGGCCGGATTGCGGATCCAGCCGGCGGCCAGTCCGCAAATCGCAAGCAGCAGGAAAAGTCGTTTGCCGTTCATCGTCCGCCATTACAGCAGCCCGCAGGCCGGTCTTTCGGGTTTCCGAAAGAATTTTTTCATGCCGACAAACGCCAGCCAGCTGGCCCGCCGCCTTGACCCCCGTCGGTTTTCGTCGATCCTGCCTATCGATCGCATTCCGACCGGATGTGAAACCCATGAACCCAGTCCTCTCCATTTTGCCGCTGATCGCGGTTTTGGCCTCTTGTGCACAGCCGGCGTTGAATGCCCGGCGCTCGCTGGAGCGAATTCCACAGGCGAACCCGGCCCTCGAGAGCGGCATCGGGCTCACCGGCACGGTCGTCCGCTCCACCGCGCTGGCGGCGGTCAGGCAGCCTTTCACCACCACGCGGCTCGGCATCGCAATGATGTGGCACCGGCCGCGCGAATTCGTCTCCGCCAACATCCCGCTGGACCTCAACACCGGACCGCTCCCCGACGCCATCCCCGGAAGCCTTGAGTTCGAAAAATGGCTCGATGAGAAAACCCAAACGGTCTCCGAGGGCGGACGTCTCGCCTTCCTCCTCGATGGTCCGACCTTCTTCGGCGAACTCGACACCCGCATCGCCGCCGCCCTGCGCTCCATCGATTGCCAGGTGTTCATTTTCGACAACGACGACATCGGCGTGCGTTATGCCGACCAGCTCCGCCAGCGGGCGGAAACGATTCCCGTGCGCGTCCTTTTCGACGACCTCGGCACCACCTTCGCGCATTCCACGCCACCCGAAACGCCCGGGCCGCCCGGATTCGTGCCGCCGGTGGACATGGAGGTTTATCTTAAATCCGATTCGCCGCTGCGGGTCCGCCGCACGCTCAATCCCTGGCTGATCTGCGATCACACCAAGCTGCTCGTCTTCGATCGCGAAACCGCCCTGCTCGGCGGAATGAACATCGGGCGCGAATATTTTTCGGAATGGCGCGATTTGATGGTGCGCGTCGATGGCCCGGTGGTCGGAAGACTCGGGCGCGAATTCGAAGACAACTGGCGCAAGAATGGTCCGGTCGGCGACTTTTCCGCACTCTGGCCGGCACCCGCACGCTACCGGCCGGCGGCATCGGGAAACGACATCCCGATCCGTGTCCTGCGCACCCATGCCGCCGGCGGCGAACAGCAGATCCTCGATGCCATCCTGCTCGCGATCCGTGCCGCCCGCACCCGCATCTGGATCGAGACCCCGTATTTTTCCCATGACGATATCGCGCTCGCGGCGGCAAGCGCCGCCAACCGGGGCGTGGACGTGCGCGTGATCGTTCCCTCGCGCGGCGACTCGACCATCATGGATATCGGCAATCTCGCCACCGCGCGTGCCCTGATTCGCGCCGGCGCGAGGATTTACCAATACCCGCGCATGACCCACCTCAAGGCGATCGTTTGCGACGACTGGGCCTGCGTCGGATCGGCCAATCTCGACACCCTGAGCATGCGTCTCAACCGCGAACTCAACATCGCATTCGCCGACGCCGCCACCATTCGAGAGTTTGAAAACATTGTTTTCCGTCCGGCTTTCCGCGATTCGCGGCAAATGGACCTGAAGGCCACCGAATCCCTGCTCGCGCCCTTCGCGGAAGCGCTTGCCGATCAGCTTTGATGTGGTTTTGCACGGATCATGCGCGGCGCACGATTTCCCGCGTTTCCCCTTTTCAGGTGACGGCATCCGCTGTTGCTTGGGTCCGCGCATGCGCTGCTTTTACTCGCAGGACCTGGAACTTGAACTGCCCACCGGACACCCGTTTCCGATGGAGAAATTCCGCGTCTCCAAGGACATGCTGCTGGAGGGCGGCATTCTGCGCGCCGAGGAAATCGTCGAAGTGCGCGCGGCCGACACGCACCTGCTGAACCGGGTGCACGAACCGGACTACGTCCGCCGGATCGAGTCCGGCCTGCTCGACCGCAAGGAGCAGATCCTGCTCGGACTGCCGGCATCGCCGCGCTTGTTCACGCGCAGCGCCATCGAGGTGGAGGCCACCCGGCTCGCCTGCCACGCCGCGCTCGCCGAGGGCGTGGGCGTCTGTCTCGCCGGCGGCACCCATCACGCCTTTCGCGAACACGGCGAGGGCTATTGTGTCTTCAACGACGTGGCCATCGCCATCCGCGACCTCCAGATCAAGCAGCCGAACATCCGCATCATGGTGGTGGACACCGACGCACACCAGGGCAACGGCACCGCCGAGTTGCTGGCCAACGATCCGCGCGTGTTCACCTACTCGATCCACGTGGGCCGCAATTATCCCACGAAAAAA
>DATISV010000488.1:0-1937 GCA_035468505.1 Luteolibacter sp.
CTTCAAACCGGCCGATGAAACCCACCATTACGGCCACGACAAGGTGGCGTTTCTTTCCGCCGGATTCGAGGGCGCGATGATCGGCGCGGCCGCGCTGCTGATCCTCTTCGAGGCGGGAAAACAAGTGATTTACGGCGTCCACATCGAGCGGCTCGGCCTCGGCGCGGCCCTCACCGCCGCCGCCGCCGCCGTGAACCTGGTGCTGGGGCTCTCGCTGGTCGCCGTCGGCCGGCGCGCAGGATCGCCGCTGGTCACCGCCAACGGCACGCATGTGCTCACCGACGTCTGGACCAGCCTGGCCGTGCTGCTCGCGCTGGGTCTCTACCGCATCACCGGCTGGGTCTGGTGGGACCCGCTCGCCGCCACCCTCGCCGCCCTCAACATCCTGCGCGTCGGCTACCGCCTCGTCCGCCACAGCCTCGGCGGACTGCTCGACGAAAGCGATCCGGAAATGGAAACCCGCCTCCGCTCGCTGCTCGACACCGAGGCGGAAAAACGCGGGCTCGCCTGGCACAACCTGCGCTACCGCCACTCCGGACGCACCCACTGGATCGAGTTCCACCTTGTTTTCGACGACACCCTCAGCGTGGGCAGGGCGCACGCCATGGCCACTGAAATCGAAGCCGCACTCGCCGACTCAGTGCACCCGGACGGGCGAGTCATTTCACACCTCGAACCGCGCTCCGCGGAACACGAACAGGAAAGCTGGGAGCGGCGCTGACCGCTCAACCGCCAATCTCGGTGCGGCCGGAAAGCGAGGCGCCCTCCTCCATCGAGAATACCTTGGACTTGATGTCGCCGTTGATCCGGGACTTGTCCTTCAACTCGCAGCGTTGTGAGGTGATCTTGCCCTCGACCCTGCCGTAAACCTTCACATCGCCGGCCGTCACGTCGCCCTTGATCATGGCGTTTTCGCCGATGGTGACGCGACCCTTGTCGGAGGTGATCTCGCCCTCGACCTTGCCGTCCACGATCATGTCGTTGGAAAAGCGGATGGAGCCGGTGATTTCGATGCCGCTGGAAAGGACGTTGGTCGGATTGGCCATGGCCGGAGGTGAGCAAAGGCACGCGGCTTTGGCAACCGGAAAGATGCGCGGCGGGACGACTGCGATACCTCAAACGCACCGCACGGCTCAGAACGTGCCGTTGAACTTGCGGCCGGTCCAGAAGATGCCGAGCAGGGTGATGAGGGCGGCGAGGGTGGCCCAGTGGGACCAGAGCGGGATGCGGCTTTCGAGCGGGCGCGGTTCGGGCAGGGCGTTGATTTCCTTGACGAGATCGCCGAGCTGGGCGGGCTGGACGACGCGGCCGCGGGAAACGCGGGCCATTTCCTCAAGCACTTCCGGGCGCGCGGGCTGGCCGGTTTTCTCGATCTCCACACCTTGGGCGAGCAGGGTGGTTTCGAGCGGTTTGTCCTCGGCCCCGCTGGCGGTGGCACGGATTTTCCAGGCCCCGGGCAGGTCCACCTTGAAACGGCCGCTGTAGGCACCCCAGGCGCTTTCGTTTTTCTGCAGTTCGATGCGGCTGGTGCGGCCGTCGGGGGCTGTTAGATCGACAGCGACGGTGCCGGTTTCGAGCGGTGCGCCGTTCGCGTCGAAGGCGTTGGCATTGAGGGTGACGGTGGCGCCGGGTTCGGGCCGCTCGGGGGTGAAGAAGAGCCGGACACGCTGACCGGCGGCCATGTTGCGCTGATAGGACATCCAGCGCGCGACCTGCCCCCAGAAGCGGTAGTGATAGAGGTCCTCGACGCCGCGGCGCCAGCGCCAGGCGGAGTCGATGCCCATGAAGAGCACCTTGCCGCTGCCGGCGGGCTTGGTGACGAGCAGCGGGACGGGGCCGAACTTGTCACGGCGGTTGCCGTGGACGGCGAGCACTTCGGTGCCGCCCTTGGCCTTGATGACGGGCGCGTGCCAGAAGAAGCCGGGCAGCCGCCGCCA
>DATISV010000489.1:0-5200 GCA_035468505.1 Luteolibacter sp.
GGCGTAGTTTTCATTCAACTGGCGGTCGAGGCTGCTGTGCTGATCGAGAGAGATCATCATCGCCGGGCTGGTGGCGGAGGTGAGCAGTAGGTCCTGGAAGCGGGCGATCCCAAGCTCGCGGAACGCGCGGTGTTCCTCCCATTTCGCGGTGGCGCCGGCTTTTGAAATCCAGGTGGAGAAGTGGTTCTGTGCGAAGAGCGAGAACCTGGCCGCCACCGGTTTGCGGGTGGCGAGCAGTTCGCAAATCACCCGTCCGCGGATGTGATAGTCGCTCACGTCCGGAAACATGACGCGTGCCAGCGCGTCGATGAGCGGATCGTCGTGGCGGGCGGCGCATTCGTCGCGCAGCCAATCTTCCTCGCCCATCGTCAGGATGCGGGCGAGCGTGCGCAGATCGGGACCGAATGCCAGGCGGTCGGCCAATCTAACAGCACGCGGATAGGGCAGCGAAAGCAGCGGCCCGTTTTCCTCCACCACCTCGACGGGAATGGCGGCGGCGGCGGTGCGTTTGCCGGATGCATCGACGGCGGTGACTTCGAGCTTCGCCTTGCCTTTGCGCAGCAGGCTGCCGGGCAGGTGGAGCGTGATCGGTCCGGTGTCCTGTCCTGCGGAAAATGCGAGCGGTGCGGGACGGCCGTCGATTTGCACTTCGATGTGCGAGAGCACGAGATCGTCGATGACGGGCAGCACCACCGCATCGACGCGGCTGGAGAGGCGCGCGCCGGGCGCGGGATAAAGCACTTCGATTTCCGGCGCGGTCGCATCGACGAACTTCGCGGTGTCGATGCCGATCCCACCGAGCGCGGCGCGACCGTCTAACAGCTCGATGGTGAGATGCTTCGGGCCTTCATCGAGATCGACGGCGGCCAGTGCCTGCCATTCCCAATGACCGGCGGCGCGCGGCGAGGCGATTTCCATTTCGCGCAGTGCCTTGTGGCGGGCTTTCGGCTGGTGGAGTTTCACCGAGAACACGCCGGGCCCGGCATCGGGAAACGCATGGGCGAGCAGCGAGATGCGGCGCTTGCCGGTGAGTTGGGATGACAGCTCGAAGCGCACGGTCGAGCCGGCTTTTGCGAAGTCATGGAAAACCGGTGGCGCGCCCTCGCCGGCGAGCGGGCTGGCGGCTTCGGGTTTTACGGGTTTCGTGCCCCGCCAGTTGCCGCGGCGGAGGTCGTATCGATCGGAATCGTAGGCGATACCCGGTTTTTTCACCGGATGGCTGGCGGCGATGGCGTGCAGGGTTTGCGGCAGCGAGTGTGCCGCTGCGCCGCAGGGCGAATGCGAGGTGATTTCCACGCGGTTCGCGCCTTTTTTCAAATCGTGCGGATGAACGGTGAACGACGGCTGTCTGCCGTAGTCCGACGCGAGGCGCTCGCCGTTGATCCAGAGGTCCGAGCGGATCAGGCGGTAGTCGTTGTCGTTGCGCGGACCGCGTGCGTGCAGCATGGCGTCGAGTTTCACGCGGCCGTTGACCGGCTCGCCATCGACGATCGTGACAAACGCACAACGCAATCCGCGGGCGGCGGGTGCTTTGTTTTTATCATCGCCCGACTCGGCCGGACCGCCGGTCATCGCCATGCCGCCCTGCATCATCATGGAGCCTCCGCCGGCGGATGGCATGTCGATGCGACGCAACTCGAAGCGGTCGATCTCGGCACCGCGCAGGATCAGATTGCGATAGTTGAATTCGTTGGCGAGCGTGAGACCGGTCCATTGACGACCGGCGTCGAGCTTGAACGGCCGGCCCACTGCGACGCGGTGCCAGGTGGCGCTGGCGAGCCGGGCCATCCCGGCGGAACTGGCGTCCTCACCGACCACGACGCCCAGCGACGGATAGGCGGAACCGGCCAGCGAGCCGCGCGCGCGGACCATCCATTGGTAATGACCGGTTTTTTCGATTTCCGGCTGGATCACCCAGGCGGGTCGAGACCTGCGCAACGCGACCGCGCGGTGTCCGGAGGCGGCCGGATCGAGCGAAACCGCGGGCGGTTCCATGCCCATGCGCTCGGCGCGCGGCGTGTCGAGCATGTCCTCGCATTCGCCTGACGCGATGATTTCGCCCTCGGCGGCGGGCGGCACGATCGTGACCCGGTGCGGATCGCTGAAGAGCCGCTTGGCTTGATCGTTGGTGCCAGGCAGCGGCGGCTTGCAGGAAACCGACAGCTCGCACTCGCCGACGGGGAGTTTCCCGGTGTCGAGCGCGAACATGAACCGCCAGAACGGCCCGTCGAGCGGCGGAAACGACTCCACCGGTTCCAAAGTGCCGCCATCGGGCAGGTGCAGCCGGGCGTCGGGCGGCGAGTCGCGGTCGATGCCCGGCGCGCCCACCCAGATGTCCACGCCCACCGCCACCTCGCCCCACAGGCAGGCGCCTTCCGGCGGGGTGGTGAATCGCGGTCGCGATTTGCCGAGCAGTGCGGTCGGGCGCTCGTCGAGCACGCGGACGCGCAGGCGGCTGTTGCCGGATTTCAACACGGTTTCGCCGGGTGCGAGTGTCAGGATGCGCGCGAATCCGGTGTCGTTTCCGGCGAGGAATTCCGGCTGCCGCAGGATGCGGATGATGGATTCGTTTTCCACAGCCAGTTCATGGCGGGTGGATTCCTCCACCGCGGCTGGCACCCGCAGCGGGATCGTCGCGCTTTCGCCGAGGCGGTATTCGACAGCGCCGGTGACGAACGCGGGATCGGCGGCGGCGGGCAGAGCCGTGACCATGACTGCGGCCGCCATGAGGAATGTCGCATTCCATGCCATTCGGGACATTTGCATTTCATCCCATACTTCGCAAACCGCTCTCCGGCTTTCAATGATGGAAATTCCATGCCCGCATGCGCGGCCCCGGATCGCGGCTTGCGTTTGCGGGATGCGTTGGGAATCTTCCGCGCGCCGTGCCTGATTCGTCCCGCAAGCCGTGGTGGCTTTTTCCCAACCTGCTGGGCCTCGATGCCCCGTTGGTGGCGGTGGCTTGGCTCTACGTTTTCGCGCAAACCTGGCGGCTCGGTTATCACCCGTGGGAAGCCTACGCCTCGCTGGGCCTCGTGGTGTGGGTGGTCTATGCGTTCGACCGACTGCTCGACGCCTCGCTGATGGGGGAGGGGAATGCGGCGATGGAAGTGCGGCACCGCTTTCACTGGCGGCACCGCAAGTGGTTCCGGCTCGCCTTGATGGTGGCCGTGCCGCTGACGCTGGCGCTGGTGGTGATGCGGATGCCGATGGCGCTCTACAAACACCTGATTCCCGGCGGCGTGCTTGTCGCCGGATTTTTCGGTTTGGCAATGATCACCTCGCAGGAGCCGGAGCGGGTCTCGCTCACCAAGAACATCATCGGCGGCACCGCCTTCGCCTTCGGCACCGCCATCGTCGCGCATGTTTACCGCTATGAATTCGGCCTCAATGACATGGTGTTCTCGCGTGAGTTCGTCTGCTTCGCGGTGCTTTGCATCATGAACATTTCCGCCATCGGGCTGTGGGAGCACGCGGCGCGCTCGCCGGACCGCGAGATCGCGGCCTCCGACGAACTCTCGCTCACCCTGCCGCTCATCCTGCTCGCCACCGCGGCCCTGGCCTATGCGGTGATGGAAAGCGAGCTGAGCACGCGGCCGTTTTACTATGCCATCCTCACCGGTGCCGGACTGCTCTACGTGCTGAACCGCAGCCGCGCGCACTTCGGGATCGACGCGCTGCGCGTGCTGGCCGATGTGGCGATGCTGATTCCCGTGCTGGTGTTCATTGCCGCGCGCCGGTGAGTCGAGCGGTCGTGCGATTGCGGCTTGCCCGGCTTGTGCGTGGTTCCTAGCGTGGCCGCCTGATCATGAGCGGCACCCAATCATCGGAAAAAAATCCCGCGTTCATCTTCCTCGGAGCGCCCGGCGCGGGCAAGGGCACGCAAGGCAAGGTGCTAGGCACCATTCCCAGGTTTTTCCACTTCGCCTGCGGCGATGTCTTCCGCTCGCTCGACACCCGCACGCCGCTCGGCCTGAAATTCGTCGAATACTCCAGCCGCGGCGAACTCGTGCCCGACGACATCACCGTCGCCCTCTGGAAGGCCCAGATCGACAACCTCGCCGACGGCCACGTTTACAAACCCGATATCGACATCCTCGTGCTCGACGGCATCCCGCGCAATGTCCGCCAGGCCGAACTGCTCGACCAATACATCGAGGTCCACCAGGTCTTCCATCTCACCTGCCCGAACCGCGACGAGCTGGCCCGCCGCATGCGCAAGCGCGCGCTCAAGGAGAACCGCCTCGACGACGCCAGCGACAAGGTGATCGACCAGCGCATCGCCACTTACGAGGCGGAAACCAAGCCGATCCTCGCCTATTACCCGAAGGAACTCATCACCACCATCGACGCCACCGAGCCGCCGGTGAAGGTGTTTCATGAAATCGTCAGCCGCATCATCACGCTGCCGATTTATGACAAAATGACCACCAAGGTGATCTACCCGATTTCACGATGCGCCTGATCTTCGTCGCCACCGGTGACATCGCCCTGCCCTCGTTCCGGCATCTGCTCCTGCATGGTCCGCGCCCGCTGGCGCTGGTGACGCAGCCGGACAAACCCGCCGGCCGCCACCAGACGCCCACCCCGCCGGCGATCAAGTTGGAGGCGCTCGCCGCCGGCATCCCGGTCCTGCAACCGGCGCGCATCGGCGATGCCACCGCGGAACTGGCCGCGCTTTCCCCCGAAGTGATCGTCGTCATGGCCTACGGCCAGATCCTGCGGAACAACATCCTGCAACTCCCCTCGCTCGCCATCGTCAACCTGCACGCCTCGCTGCTGCCGCGCCACCGCGGCGCCGCGTGCATCCAGGCCGCCATCGACGCCGGCGACCGCGAGACCGGCATCGCCTCGCTGCACGTCGTCCGCGAACTCGACGCCGGCGACATCATCCTGACCAAAGCCACCGCCATCGCCGCCGACGAAACCGGCGGCACCCTGCACGACCGCCTCGCCGACCTCGCCCCCGAGGTTCTGGCAGATACGCTCGAACAACTCGCCGCCGGCACCGCCCCGCGCATTCCGCAGGACCCCGCGCTCGTCACTTACATCCCGAAGCTCGCGCGCGACGACGGACGCATCGATTGGCACCAGCCCGCCGCCGCCATCGAGCGCCGCATCCGCGCCTACGACCCCTGGCCCGGCACCTTCACCCTCGCCGTGGAAAACGGCACGGAAAAACGCCTCAAGCTCCTGCCCC
>DATISV010000490.1:0-3497 GCA_035468505.1 Luteolibacter sp.
GTCGGCATGCTTTCCACGCTCGGCATCACCCTCGCCACCGACGCCTACGGACCGATCGCCGACAACGTGGGCGACAACGTCGGCGACGTGGCCGGCATGGGCGCCGACCTCTACGAATCCTACGTCGGTTCCATTCTCGCCACCGCGGCGCTGGGTGCCGCGGCCTTCGCGCAAACCGGCGATGCCGAAAACGCCTTCCGTGCGGTGGTCGCGCCGATGCTGGTGGCCGCGGTGGGCACCATCCTTTCGATCATCGGCATCTTCGCCGTGCGGGTGAAGCGCGGCGCTTCGCAGCGCGACCTGCTCAACGCGCTGGGCCGCGGCATCAACCTGAGTTCGCTGCTGATTTTCTTCGCCTCGTTTTTCATCCTTAAATGGCTCGACCTGCCGAACTTCGCCGGCATCTGGGGAGCGATCGTCGTCGGTCTGATCACCGGCATCGTCATCGGCAAGGCCACCGAGTATTTCACCTCGCAGGAATACCAGCCGACCAAGGACATCGCGAACAACGCGAAAACCGGACCTGCAACAGTAATCATTTCCGGTCTCGGTGTGGGCATGCTTTCGACCGTTGTGCCGGTGGCCGCGGTGGTGATCGGCACCACGATGGCCTATTGCCTTGCCTCCGGCAGTTGGGATTTCTCCACCGCCACCATCGGCATGGGCCTTTATGGCATCGGCATCGCCGCGGTCGGCATGCTTTCCACGCTCGGCATCACCCTTGCCACCGATGCCTACGGCCCGATCGCCGACAACGCCGGCGGCAACGCCGAGATGGCGGGCCTGCCGCCCGAAGTGCGCCGCCGCACCGACGCGCTCGACTCGCTCGGCAACACGACCGCCGCCACCGGCAAGGGGTTCGCCATCGGTTCCGCGGCTCTAACAGCCCTGGCGCTGCTCGCGTCCTATGTCGAGGAGTTGAAAATCGCCATGCTGCACGCGGGCCAGACAACGATGATGGTGGCCGGCGAAACCGTGAATGTCGCCACCGCGACGCTCACCCAGTTCATGACGCACTTCGAGGTGCAGCTGCTCAACCCGAAGGTGATCCTCGGCGTGTTCATCGGTTCGATGATGTCATTCGTCTTTTGCGGTCTCACCATCAACGCGGTCGGCCGTGCGGCGGCCAGCATGGTCGAAGAAGTGCGCCGCCAGTTCAAAGAAAAGCCCGGCATCCTCAAGGGCGAGGAAAAACCCGACTACGCCCGCTGCGTGGCGATTTCCACGGCCGGCGCGCAACGCGAAATGGTGCTGCCGTCCGCGCTCGCTGTGGCCGTGCCGATCTTCGTCGGCCTGCTCTTCGGCGTGCCGGGAGTCTTCGGTCTGCTTTCCGGCGGCCTGTCCACCGGTTTCGTGCTCGCCGTGTTCATGGCGAACTCCGGCGGCGCGTGGGACAACGCCAAGAAATACGTCGAGGAAGGCCACCTCGGCGGCAAAGGCTCGTCCGCCCACAAGGCCGCCGTCATCGGCGACACCGTCGGCGATCCCTTCAAGGACACCGCCGGTCCTTCGCTCAACATTCTCATCAAGCTGATGAGCATGGTGTCCATCGTCACCGCCGGCGTGAACATCGCGTTCACATTGTTCTGATGGATATAATCAAGGACGGGGTGTAACGCCTTCGAAAAACACATCGATCGGAACTAGGGTGCCGTCTTTCCGCCGGATGAAATTTCCGGCATGGACATCGTGCATCCGGATGCCGGTGGCGGCGTGTTCGAAGACGAGATGATTGTGGAGGGAACCGGCCGGGCGCCAACCTTGTGAAGCCAGCTCCGCGACCAGTTCCCGCTGGGTCGGATGCGTGCCTTCGATGTAAGGTTGCACCGTCCAGATGACGCCGTTGCCGCGCAAGTTGAGTGATACGCCAAGAAATCGAATTGCAGCGGCTGGAACCTGTTCGGAGAATTCCGCCAGGCGACGCAGGTATTGGAACGGCGAGGAAAAGCGGAAGCCATAGGAGTCGTTGATGGTGCGGCGGATGACGACCGCACCATGCAATGTCTCAATTTTCCAGACATCGTGCTCCGAACCTCCCCCTTTGGGTGTGGCTTGCCGTTCAAATGCCACGATTTCCTCACCAGGAAACATCCGATGATTCCGCCGGGCCCATTCGATCAGGACAGCTTCCTCGGCATCGATTTCCGCCGGACTAGCGCTGAGGGCATATTCCTTTACCGGTGTTTTCGCGAACTCGCCAAGCGGTTGTTTTGCAGGAATTGAGATGTGCGCTCCTCCGGCGACAATCTCTGCGGCAGAGGCTTGAGATGGCCGAAGAGCGGAGCTTGCGGGGCGGGCTTCGTCTGGCATTTCTCCGGCTGTGATTTGACGGCTTTCACAACGGAAATATGGCGCTTCTTAGGCCATCCCGCCAGCAATTTCTCGGCCCCCACCTTTGCTCTTGCCGCCCCGTGCGGCACCGGCCCAGCGTCGTGCCGCATGCAGGCATCGGAAATCATCGACTGGTTGAAGCGCGAGGGACTTTTGGAACTCGATGACGGTTTCCCCGAGGACGGCGACCTCGCCACCGCCGGCATGGACTCGATGGCGGTGATGCAACTTGTCGTCGCCGCCGAGCAGGAATTCGGCGTCGTTCTCGGCCCGGCCGATCTGACCCGCGCCAATCTCGCCACGCCACGTTCGCTCGCTTCGTTGTTCGCCGCTAAAATGTCATGAAGCGTCCCGCGGAGTTATATCAAGTGGCGGTGGTCGGCGGCGGCAGCGCAGGGCTTGCCGCGGCTGTCACATCCGCCCGCTGCGGCGCGCGCACCTTGTTCATGGACCGCAACGGCTTCCTCGGCGGCATCGGCACCGCCTCGCTGGTCCACACCTTCTGCGGGCTCTATCAGATCCGCGACGAACCCGGCGCGGTGATCGCCAATCCGGGATTCGCGGAGGAAATCGCCGACCGCATGATCCGCGCCACCGGCCGCGGACCGGTGCGCATGGGCAAGCTCGACGTGCTGCCGCAGCACCCGGTCGAGTTCGTCAGGATCGCCGATGACCTGGTCGCCGACGAACCGAACATCGATCCGCGCCTGCACACCGAACTCGCCGGCATCACGCGCGATGCAGACGGCTGGCAACTGCGCCTGCTTTCACCCGGCGGTGAAACCGTGGTGCAAGCCGCCTGCATCGTCGATGCATCGGGCGACGCGGTGACCGCCGCGTTTCTCAAACAACCCTTCGACATGACTCCCGCCGACCGCCTGCAGCGACCGGCCTATGTGTTCGGCATCCGTAGTCACGCGTTGCTCGACGACGAAGCGCGCCTTCACACCGCCGGCCTGCTGGTGGAAGGCGTGAAATCCGGTGCCCTGCCGCCGGATGCCATGGGCTTGTCGTTCCGCAGTTCGGGCCGCGACGGCGAAATTTTCGGCACTCTCGACCTGACCGGCGGCGATCATGCCGCGCACTACGATCCGCTTGATGTCGCATGTCTTTCTTTACTCGAACGGAGAGGACGCGAGGTCGCGTGCATGGTTGTCGCCTGGCTC
>DATISV010000491.1:0-4921 GCA_035468505.1 Luteolibacter sp.
CAGCACCGCACCCGCCGCGAGCACGAACAACGGCACGATCATCACGCCCGGACTTTCATGCGGATGGGTTTCCGGCGAGCGCGATTCACCGAAGAACACCAGCAAGGCCTGCCGCGTCATGTAAAATGCAGTGAGCAGCGCGGCGGCGGCGGCGATCACAAACGGCCCCTTGCCACCGGGCCAGTATTCCGCGCTGTGGAGGATGGCCTCCTTGCTCCAGAAGCCGGAGAACACGAACGGGAAACCCGCCAGCGCCATCATTCCGATGGCATAGGCGAGGAAGGTCTTCGGCATCGCCTTGCGCAGGCCGCCCATCTTGCGGATGTCCTGTTCCTCATGGCAGCCATGGATCACCGAACCGGCGGAAAGGAAGAGCAGGGCTTTGAAGAACGCGTGGGCGATCAGGTGGAACATAGCCGCCGCCACACCACCGGTGCCGAGAGCGACCATCATGAAACCGAGTTGCGAGACGGTTGAGTAGGCGAGGATTCGCTTGATATCGTATTGCGCCATCGCCACCAGCGCGGCGTAGAGCGCGGTGATCGCGCCGATCCACGCGGTGGCTGTCAGGGCGATGCCCGTTTCCCCTCCGAGCGAGAAAATCGGATGCGTGCGGGCAACGAGAAACACACCTGCGGCGACCATCGTCGCGGCGTGGATCAGCGCGGAAACCGGCGTCGGGCCTTCCATCGCATCCGGTAGCCACGTGTGCAGCGGCACTTGGCCGGACTTGCCCATGGCACCGACCAGTAACAGCAGCGCGGCCATTGCGGAAACCGTCAGCCCGCCGATCGTCGTGGCACCGGCGAGCGAGGTCAGCGCGCCGTTTTCCAGCAGTCCGTTGCCACCATCGAAGAACAACAGCGTGCCGGTTTCCCCATACAGCCAGATCATGCCGAGAAAGAACGCCATGTCGCCGACCCGCGTGGTGATGAAGGCCTTCTGCGCGGCGGCCGCGGCGGAAGGTTTCTGATAGTAGAAACCGATGAGCAGATAGGACGCCAGCCCCACGCCTTCCCATGCCATGAACAGCAGCAGCAGGTTGTTCGAGTAGCAGACCATCAACATCGCGCCGCAGAACAGCGAGAGGAACCCGAAGAAACGCCCGAAGCGTTGCTCCTCCGACATGTAACCAAGGCTGTAGATAAAGATCCACAACGCGACGAAGGTGACCATCGCGCCCATGCCCGCGCTGAGTGGATCGAGCAGCAGACCGACTTTCAACGCGACATCGCCGAAGCTGAACCAGGTGAGCGGCGCGGGGATGCGCTCGATCCCGGGTGTCAGCACGCAGGCCAATGCGCCCAATGCCAACAGACAGGAAACAGTAAGGGCAGCGATGGCGATTTTCGCGGCGATTTTTCCTTTCGCGTCGGGCAGAAACGCAATCACCGTGGCCGCCAGCAGCGGGAGCAGCGGCACGCACCAGAGCAGGAGATGGTAGTTTTCAGCCATGGAGCGAATCCAGCTTGTTGAGATCGGTCGAGCGGGTGTGGCGGAAGACCATCAGGATGATGGCCAGTCCCACGGCGGCCTCGGCGGCGGCGATGGCAATGGAAAACAGCACGAACATCGGCCCGGTGAGCTGCGGATCGGGTGGGCCGTAGCGCCAGAAGGCGATGAAGTTGATATTGGCCGCGTTGAGCATGAGTTCGATGCCGACAAGTATCAGGATCGCATTGCGCCGGGTAAGCACGGCGAACAGTCCCAGCACGAACAGCACCGAGGAAAGCGTGAGCAGCAGCGCGAGTGGGTTCATGGATCGTGGGGTTTCGTTTCGCGCGCGAACAGCGCCGCACCGATCATCACGGCGGTAAGCAGCACCGCGACGGCGAGCACGGCGGGCGCGTGGCTGGTATAGAGGATTTCGCCCAGTTGCTTGAGAGGAAGCGTAGGGGCTTCCCCCGATGCCGCCGGAGCTTTGGCTGCGGTGATGAGCATCACGGCCAGCACCGGCAACGTGCAAAGCAGGCCGGGCACCAGCGATTGCGGACGACGCGCGAGTTCCTCGGTCTCGTCGCTCTGGCGGGTGATGAGCAGCGAGAACACAATCAGCACCGCCACCGCGCCGACATAGACCGCGAACTGCACCAAGCCGATGAAGTCCGCACCCACCACCAGATAGAGCACCGCATTGAGAGAGAGCGCCAGCGCCAGCAGCAATGCCGCATGCACCGGCCGCGCCTTCCACACCGCGCCAAGCGCGGCAAGGAGGATGAGTGGTGTGAGGATGAGGAGTGGAGTCATTGAAAATAGGTCGTATGGGTCCTATAAGTCCTATGAATCCGCGAAGCGGTATATCCTGGTGGCCGGTGCCAGCCGTTTGTTGAAGATAATGCCCACGATAAGCCAAGGCACCAGCATGAGCGGCAGCACCACCACCCATGACAGCAGCCCGCGGCCCATGTAATGCCAGAGCGCCGCAGCAGGCAGGGTGAGCAGCGCCATCGGGATCATGCACAGCCAGGCGAAGCGCATGAGCTGGTCGATGCGCAGCCGCGGGAAGGTCGCGCGGATCCAGAGGTAGGAGAAAATGACGAGCGCGAGTTTTCCAAAGAACCAGAACCAGGTGGGCACGAAACCGAGTCCCGGCAGCGGCGCCTGCCAACCGCCGAGGAACAGCGTCACAAACAAGCCCGCGATGGCGAACAGCCCGAGATACTCGCCCATGAAGAACAGCGCGTATTTGAAACCGGAGTATTCGGTCATGTGGCCGGCGACGATTTCCGATTCGCCTTCCGGCAGATCGAAGGGACAACGGTTCGCCTCGGCGATGGTGCAGACATAGAACAACAAACCCGCGACGATTCCCCATGGCGTGCACACATTCCAATGCCAGAATCCCCCGCCCTGTTGCCCGACGATTTCCGGCAGCGAAAGCGTTCCGGAAACCATGACCACGCCCAGCGCGGTGATGATGAGCGGCAGTTCGTAGCTGACCATTTGTGAAATGGCGCGCATCGCACCGAGCATCGGGAATTTCGAACCACTGGCCCAGCCGGCCATAAAGACCGATAGCTCGGTCATCGAGCCGACGGCGAAAAAGAACAACAAGCCCAGTTCCAGCGGCACCGGTGTCCACTCGCGGCCGTAGGGGATCACTCCGAGCGCGAGGATGGCGGGAAGCACGATCAGGATCGGCGCGAGCAAATGTAGCAGTTTTTCCGCCTTGGCCGGCACGATGTCCTCCTTGGTCAGCATCTTGATGCCGTCGGCCACCGGTTGCAGGATGCCGAACCAGCCGGCCCTGTTAGGCCCGATGCGGTTCTGCGCGCGGGCGAGGGTCTTGCGCTCGATGAGTGAGAGCAATGCGAAGGCCGTCATGAACACGGCGAGCACGGTACTTGCGGCCACCATGAATCCGGAGGTGGACACCAGCCACTCGGGCGCGCCGAGCTTGGTCAGAAACATTTCCACCAGGCGCTGGGGCAGCAACGGCAGATGCTCCGGCGACCAAAGAGAGATGTCCCTGCTCATGAATCGCCTCCTTTCTCATCGGCGGGCTTCGCATCGGCCGCGGCTTTCTTCGCTTCCGCATCGGCTTTCGCCTTGGCGGCCTTGGCTGCTGCGGCGGCGGCTTTTTTCTCCTCCTCCGCCTTGCGCCGGGCCATCACTTCCGATGCCTGCTCGGGCCGCAGTTTCATGTGATAGTCGGCGGATTTCGCGAGTCGCTCACGGTCGAACAAGAGGCCCTCGAAGCGGTCGTCGGTGCCGAGTTCGTATTCGCCGTCCATGTAGATCGCGTCGAACGGACAGACCTCGGCGCAGATGCCGCAGTTCATGCAAACCGAGACGTCGATGTCGAAGATCTTCGGGCGTTTGAGCGACTTGCCGTTCTCGTCGCGCTCCAGAACGATATAAATGCATTGCGGCGGGCATTCCTTCTCGCAGATCGAGCAGGCGACGCAGCGCAGGTTGTCGATGGACTCGCCATCGTAAACGAGGAACGGGAAATTGCGGAAGTTCGGGCTGATCGGAGCGCGTTCCTCCGGATACTGCACCGTGGTCATGCGCTCCTTCTTGTAGAAGCTCTGCACCATGTTCTTGCCGGTCACGGCAAGACCTTCGAGCAAGCCCATTCCCGGCAGCCTCATTTTCACCGGTCCACCTCCCCCAACACGATGTCGATGCTGCCGAGGATGATGACGACGTCGGCGAGGTCGAGGCCGAGGCACATGTCTTCGAGCAGCGTGAGATTGATGAAACTCGGCGGACGGACGCGGTAGCGGTAGGGATTCGGCGTGCCGTCGCTGATGAGATAAAAACCCAGTTCGCCCTTGGGTCCCTCGATGCGGCCGTAGGCTTCGCCGACCGGCGGCTTGAAGCCGCGGATCTTGGCCTTCGGGTTCACGTAGTCGCCCTCCGGAAGCTGATCGATCGCCTGGCGCAGAATTTTCAACGACTCGCGCATTTCCAAAAAGCGGATCATGATGCGGTCATAGACATCGCCCTTGTCGCCGAGCGGGATGCGGAACTCGAAGCGATCGTAGATGCCGTATTTGTCCACCTTGCGGATATCATAACTCACGCCTGCGGCGCGGAGCATCGGGCCGGTGATGCCGCCGTTGATCAGTTTCTCCGCGGGGAGTTGACCGACATCCTGGCAGCGCGAGAGCAGGATTTCGTTACCGACGAGGAATTTCTCCATCTCGTCGAGGAAAGGCCCGTAGTCATCGACCAGCGTGCCGACCTTTTCGCGCCAGCCGTCGGGCAGGTCGTTGCGGCAGCCGCCGAAGCGCATGAAATTCGCCATCATGCGCGCGCCGGTGAGATCCTCGAAAAGATCGAGAATCAGCTCCCGCTCGCGGAAGGCAGACATCAGCGCGGAGCCCCCCGCGCCCATGTCGCCGAGGCTGAAGCCCATGACCGCGGTGTGGTTGATCAGGCGGGTCAGGTCGGCGAGGATCACGCGCATGTATTC
>DATISV010000492.1:0-2906 GCA_035468505.1 Luteolibacter sp.
CGCCGATGTCGATCTGATCTTTCTCCACGTCACCACCTACGCGCTCAGTTCCACGGTGCTGCCGGTCGTCCAGCGCGCCCGCGTGCCGGTGATCGTGCTCAACCTGTCGCCGGAAAAGGCGATCGACTACGCGTCCTTCAACCGCATCGGCGACCGCCAGAAAATGACCGGCGAATGGCTGGCCCATTGCTCCGCCTGCCCGGTGCCGGAAATCGCCAACGTCTTCAACCGCTCGCGCATCCGCTTCCATCAGGTCACCGGCTGCCTGCGCGACGATCCCGAGTGCTGGAACGAAATCGACGCATGGATCGACGCCGCCCGCGTCGCCGGCGTGATGTTTCACAACCGTCTCGGCCTGATGGGTCACTATTACAATGGCATGCTCGACATCGCCTCGGACACGACCCTCCAGTGCGCGACCTTCGGCGGCCACATCGAGATCGTCGAGGTCGAGGAACTCGCCGCCCTTCGCCGCGAGGTCAGCGACGCGCAGATCGACGATCGCGTCGCCGAATTCCGCGAAGCCTTCGACGTTCAGCCCGATTGCGATGAAGACGAACTCCGGCGCGCCGCACGCACCAGCGTCGCGCTCGACCGAATGGTCGAAAACCATCAACTCGGCTCGATGGCCTACTATCACATGGGCACCGGCAGCGAGGACAACGAGGACACCATCAGCTCGATCATCCTCGGCACCTCGATGCTCACCGCGCGCGGCATTCCGGTGGCCGGCGAATACGAGGTGAAAAACGTCCAGGCGATGAAGATCATGGACAGCTTCGGCGCCGGCGGATCGTTCACCGAATACTATGCCATGGATTGGAACGACGACGTCGTCCTGATGGGCCACGACGGCCCGGGCCACATCGCCATCGCCGAGGGAAAAACGAAAGTCCGCCCGCTCACCGTCTATCACGGCAAGGTCGGCCGCGGTCTGAGCGTGGAAATGAGTGTGCGCCACGGACCCGTCACGCTGCTCTCCGTCGTCGAGACCGGAAACGGCGGACTCAAGCTGCTCGTCGCCGAGGGCGAAAGCGTGCCCGGCCCGATCCTCGAAATCGGCAACACCAACAGCCGCTACCGTTTCCCCATCGGTGCGCGGCGCTTCGTCAACGACTGGAACTCCCACGGCC
Organism: Luteolibacter sp.; assembly: GCA_035468505.1. Classification (GTDB taxonomy): domain Bacteria; phylum Verrucomicrobiota; class Verrucomicrobiia; order Verrucomicrobiales; family Akkermansiaceae; genus Luteolibacter. Next base: position 1,134 of record DATISV010000492.1, read on the forward strand.
CGGCCCACCACTGCGCCGTCGGCATCGGTCACCTCGCCGACAAGATCGAAAAACTCGGCCAACTCCTCGAAATCGAAACCGCCCGCGTCTGTTGAGGGTATTCCAAACCAAGCAGCACGAGGCTGAGGCAATTCGCCGCCATGCGTTCCGCTGGCTTGACATCATGATGCGCTATTGTGATGCTTTAGTGCATGAGAACCACGATTTCGATATCCGACGATCTCCTGAAGCGGGCGAAAAAAGCCTCGGTGGAGAGAGGTTGCAGTCTGGGAGAAGTGATCGAGGAGGCGCTGAAGGTGACCCTGCTGGCACGGAAGAAGCCGGGTGAACGGGAGACACCGCGCGCGTTCAAGACCTTCACCGGGGGCGGAGTCCGGCCGGGAGTGGATCCGCACTCCAACGCCGCGCTGGAAGAGACGATGGATGCGCCATGAAACTGCTCGATGTGAATATCCTGGTGCAGGTGCACCGTGAGGACGCGGACCGGCACACGGAGGTCAAAGCGTGGCTGGAAGAAGCGATGGCGGAGCCGACCGGTGTGGCTGTCTCCGAGTTGGTCTTGAGCGGATTTCTCCGGATCGTGACCCATCCGAAAGTCTTCATCCAACCCACTCCGCTGGATCTGGCGCTGGAGTTTGTGGAGGACATCCGGGACCGGGACACGGTCCATATCCTTTCACCCGGAACCAGGCACTGGCGGATTTTCTCCGACCTTTGCAGGAAGGCGGATGCCCGGGGCAACTTGATCCCGGATGCCTATCATGCGGCGCTGGCCATCGAGACCGGCTGCGAATGGATCACCATGGATCGGGGATTCTCCCGCTACCCCGGCCTGCGCTGGAGACATCCGCTGGATCCCCCGTGATCCCTCCCTCAATCCCACACTGACAAACATCCGTGCTTGTTTTCCCCGTGAAAACCGCGATTGCCTTCCCGCCCGGAGCGGGACAACCGTCGCTGCCGGCTTTTTTCACATCGCATCATGGACACACCTCCCTTTTCCGAACTCGGCCTGCCCGCGCCATTGCTGGCGGCCATCGAGACTCTCGGCTACGAACGCCCCTCCCCGATCCAGGCGCTCAGCATCCCGCCCGCGCTTGAAGGGAAAGACCTCGTCGGCCTCTCCGCCACCGGCTCAGGAAAAACCGCCGCATTCACGCTGCCCGCGTTGACGATCCTGGACGTCAAATCGTCCGCCACCCAGGTGCTCATCGTCTGCCCCACGCGCGAACTCGCCGTGCAGGTCTGCGAGGAAGTCCACCGCCTCGGCGCGAAACTCAGGGGGCTCCACGCCACGCCCGTCTATGGCGGCGCACCGATGGACCGCCAGCTCCGCGCGCTGCGCGACGGCGCGCACATTGTCGTCGGCACTCCCGGCCGACTTCTCGACCACCTGCGGCGCGGCAGTTTCGATCCCTCGCAGATCCGCATGGCCATCCTCGACGAGGCCGACCGCATGCTGGACATGGGATTCAAGGAGGAAATGGACGAGTTGTTAGGCGCGCTGCCGCCGGAGCGGCAGACCTTGTTTTTCTCCGCCACCATGAATCCCGGTGTCTCGCGGCTCATCAAGAGCTTCGGCAAGGAACCGGCAATCATCGAGATCGAGCAGAAGGCGCGCACGGTTTCCACCGTCGAGCAATCGTATTTCGAAGTCCGCCAGCGCTCGAAGGTGGAAGTGCTCTCGCGCATTCTCGACATGAACCCGCCGCGGCTCGGCATCATCTTCTGCAATACCAAGCGCTCGGTGGACGAGTGCACCGAGGACCTCGT
>DATISV010000493.1:0-5363 GCA_035468505.1 Luteolibacter sp.
CGATGGGCGGCGATACTGAGGCATCCTATCCGTTGGATGAACTCAGTGCGGCTGACCACGCCCAACTCGGACGCTTGATCGCGAACCTCCGCCCGGACGACCCCGAGGCGCAGGCGCTGGCGGGGATTCTCATGGAGCTGAGCGGCCACACCGAACTGGCCGACGAATATTTCAAGAAGACCCCCGAGCCGCTGCAGGACAAGCTCTACGACATCTTCGAGTGATCAACGCACGACCTTGCCGCCGAGCGACAGGATGCGGGCGTTGCCCTTGGCGGCCTCGGCCTCGGGAATGTTGCCGTCGCGCACATACATCTGGGAAAGCGCGGTCCAGGCGAGCAGGTCGTTGGGACGCAGGGTGACGGCTTGCAGCCCGCAGCCGATCGCCTCCTTGATCGCGCCGGTTTTCATCAGCGCCATGCCGAGCGCGTGCCAGCCGTCGAAAAAATCCGGCGAGCGCTCCACACAGCGGCGATAGAGAACGACGGCCTCGTCCATTTCGCCCACGGCGAGGTGACCGTTGGCCTCGTCGAACAATTCCTGAAGTTCTGAAGGCTCGGACATGTGCGATCAGCGGCGGTATAGCCGCTGGACGTCGGCGGCCTCGGCGCGTTCCGCCAACCAGCCGATGAAGGCGGTGGTTTCGTAGGTGTTGGCCGCACGGGCGAGTTCGCCATCGATGCGGGTGGCCGCTTCCGGGTTTTTCTCCACCTCGCGCGAGGCGACGTGGATGACAAACGCGCGGTCGGCCTCAACGACGATTTCGGCGAGCGAACCGGGATCGACGTAGCGGGTGGCATCGAACAGGTTGCGCGGCTCGGTGGCCGGGTCCGGACGGTAGCTGGAGGTCACCTTGGTGAACTCGCCGGTGTTTTCGATGCCGGCCGCCTTGGCGGCATCGGCGAAGGATTGTCCCGCGGCGAGGCCCTCCTTGATTTTCTCCACGGCTGTATCGGCGGCGGCCCTCATCGTCTCGGTGGCCTTCTCGTTGATGTAGCGGTCGCGCGCCTCGTCCTTGGCTTCCTCGAAGGTCTTGGGGCGGGAAGGCTCTTCCTCGTCGAGCCGTGCGACGAGCCACTGGTTTTCGCCGATGGCGATGGGCTGGGAGATTTTCGAGACCGGATCGGAGGTGGGAACGATGCGGAACAACTCGTCGATCGCCTTGCCGCCGCGGGAGGAGGAGCGGAGGTTGACGTCGAGCGCCTCGGGCGGCGCGCTTTGGGTGAAGAGTTCGGTGGCGACCGGCTCGAAACCGAATTCCTTGGCCAGTTCCTCGAACCCGGCTCCTTCCTGTTCTTCGAGCTGGAAGGCGAAATCGTCCACCTTGGCATCGAGTTCGAGCTGCTTCTTGCGGCGGGCTTCGGCGAGTTCCGCATCCTTGCTGGCTTTTTCCCCGGCTTTCTCCGCTTCGGCGGCGGACTTGTCCTCGTCGCTGTCGGCTTCCGGTGTTTACTCCGCATCCGGCTCTTCGGCGGGCATCTCCGGAGTGGCGATCACGTAGGTGAACTTGCGGCGAGGCTCGGTCATGAAGGCATCCTGGATGGTCTCCCAATATTCCTCGATTTCCTCGTCCGTCGGCTGGATTTCCGCTTCGAAGGGATCGATGGAAAGGCTCGCGATGTGACCGCTCACGCGCTGGTCGTCCATGGCGATCCGGCTGGCGGTGATTTCGCGGTTTTGGCCGAGGCCGCTGCCGACGATGGCGTTGATCTTCTGCGAGGCGAGCGAATCGGCGGCCAGCTCGCGCAGGTCTTGCTCGGTCATGCCGAGACGGCCGATGCCGCGGTCGATGAAATTGCGGTAGGCCTCCTCGTCGAACTGGCCGTCCGGGCCGGCGAAGGCGCGCATCGATTTGAGGTATTCTTCCACTTCCCCGTTGCCGGGATGCACGCCGAACTCGTCCTTGGCCTGGCGCAGGATCATGCGGTTGATGAAAAACCGCTCGGCGGCCTCATCCTGACTGGCCGCGCCGCTGGTGAGACCCAGCACGAACGAATACAGGCCGAAGTCCCCGGATTGAGCGAAGAACTGGGCCAGCTCGAGCGCGCCGCTGCCGAATTGATGGAACTCCTTGTCGTTGTACGTGCGGCCCGCGATTTTCAAGACCGGCTGTCCGCTGGCGCCGCCGCGGAAAATGTCGTCCTTGATGCCGACGACCAGGGCCAGCACCACGAGGGCGAAAAACACGATGAGCAGGCCGGTGTATTTGCGGATGTTTTCGATCATGAAAAAGGAAGCGGGGTTGCGGGAACGGCGGGAGTTAAGAGGGCCGCGCGGGGCTCTTCAATGGTAATTCTCGGCGATTCGCGGCTTGCGGGCGGGCCGGATCGGGGATTGCTTCGCGGCAGATGAATTTGCGTTGGTTCAACTCGCTGCTGTGGGGGAATTCCGTGGCATTGGCCTGGATGTGGGGGCTGGGGCTGTTTTTCAGCGTCCAGATGACTTTCATGTTCGGTTTGCAGGGGCTGCTCATGTTTGCCGTGCCGAACGCGGCCGGGCTGGCGCTGTTCGGCTTCCTCACCCAGATCGTGGCGCGGCGTCACGGCGGCGGGCAGGAATCGCTGGCACGGTTTTTCGAGAAATTCTCCAAGCCCTTCCGGCTGATTTTCTACCTCTATCAGGTGCTGGCGATCACGCTCACGGTGTTCGCGCTGACGCGCTACCTGTTCGCGCCGCTGGAGCTGGTGTCGGGGCCGATGTCGGCGCTTTACCTGTGCATGGTGGTGTTCGTGGTGCTGGCCGCGGGCTGTCTGTTTGGCGAGGAATTCGGCATCGAGCGCATCAAGGCCGGCCACGCGATCTTCGGCCTGATGCTGCTCGCCGCGGTGGTCGCCATGCTGGTGACCCTCGATCCGCCGATCACCGCCAACTCCGGCTGGGGCGCCCCGGAACCGGACCTGTGGGAGGGGCCGGACCTGTTAGGCTATCTGATCCCCCTGCTGGTGGGGCTGCTGGTGGGGCCGTGGCTGGATCTCCAGCACTGGCAGCGCGCCATCCAGATCCATCGCGAGAACACCTCGATCCGCTCCAGTTATGCCATCGGCGGCGTGATCTTTTTCCTGCTGCTCGTTTTCCACGGCAGCCTCGCCGCATGGGTGATGGCCAAGGGCGGAGTGGAAACCTACGGCAAGGACGGCCTGGACACCTTCCGCTATGCCCACGAGATGATCGTGCAATACATCGACCGTCTCGACGCCGGCTCGAAAGGCCTGCTGCCGGTGGCCTATTTCACCTTCCTCGGCATCTGCGCTCTCACTACCCTCGACAGCGGCTATGTGGCGCTGAAGTGGTTCCTGGGCATCAACCTCGGCAAAAGCCAGAACGTGCTGCTCGGCATGATCCCGAAGCGCGTGCTCGAATCGCCGATCCCGACGTTTCTGGTGATCGCCGTGATCGCCCTCGGCGGGCTGTGGGCGAAGTTGGAGCTGGAATATTTCATGGTGTTCTACGCCTCGTTCTTCGTCGGTTACGCCACGCTGGCCATTGCGCGTTGTTTCGTGCCGAACTCGCAGCAGTCGCTGCCGCAGATCCGGATGTTCTCGCTGGCCAGCATCTCGCTGGTGATTTTCGCCTTCGGCTACTGCACCGCGGCGGGCTGGCTGCTGGTGCTCGGCTCCCTGCTGCCGCTGGCCTACGTGCTCTGGCTGGTGATCAGCACCGACCTGCTGCGCGTGGTCACCCAGAGGGCGGGGGAAGTGATCGAGGCCGCCTCGGAAATCCCCGGGCTCAAGGCGATCCGCAAGACCGCCACCGCCGCCACCGGCAGGGACGTGGTGGCACCGGTCCCGCAGGACGCGCACGCGCTCGGCGGCCACTTCGAGGGCAAGTGGTTCGTCTATTCCTTCATCGCCACCTATCAGGACACCAACTCGGTGGGCAACGTTTACTTCGGCATGTATGGCATGTTCGTCGGCAAGACCCGCGAGCTGTTCTTCAACCAGGTGATGCCGGACTTCGACCTCAAGACGACGAAGTTCTACATCCTGACGCGTTCCTTCGAGCACAAGTTCGTGCGCGAGGCGCGGGAGTTCGACGTGATCACCGTCAAAATCCGGGTGGCGGATTTCAACCGCAAGTTCTGCACCCTCGAGCACCAGGTCTTCGGTTCCGACAACGAACTGCTCGGGAAGGGCAAGCAGAGCCTGCTCTTCGTTTCCTCGAAGGACTACAGCCTGCTCGACATCCCGGGCGAGGTTTACACGGCCTTCATGCCGCACATCTGACGCCCGGGCCGACGGGGATCACTTGGAAGAGTGAGTGACTGCGGCGCCGGGTGTGCAGCGGTCCGAGGGCTCCATCGTCATCGGATCGAGCGGTGCGGCGGTCCGGCAGGAAACCATTCCAAGGGCGAATCCGATCAGGGCAAGTATCAGTGTGTTTTTCATGATGTCAGGTGGGTGTGGGTGTGCGTTTAGCGGAAAACCGCGGGGAAATCCAGAAAAGTCTTCATGCCGTGTCGCGAGCGGCAAAATCCGCGGAAAGTTGCCCGAGCACCGGCACATCCGCATCCGCCCACTCCAGCGCGCCGAAATCCTCCGGCGCGCACCATAGCAGCCGCTCGTGGTCGTGCGGATGCGGAACGCCCTCCAGAATCCGGCAGCGGTAAGGCAGCAGGCGGATCGAACCGCGCGCGTAGTGCCATTCCACCGAGCGCAGCGCCCCGCCCACTTTCACCCGGACTCCCAGTTCCTCCTCCAACTCGCGAGCCAATGCCGCATCCGGAGTTTCGCCGGGCTCCACCTTGCCTCCGGGAAATTCCCACAAGCCCCCGAGATGCCGCCCCTCCGGCCTCAAACAAACCAGAAACCGCCCCTCTGAATCCTCGATCACACCGCAGACAACATCGATCACGCCGCGAACCTGCCCGCCCGCACCAGGCAAAGTCAATGCCCGGGGAACCGGGAAAAATCCCCGGCGTGGCGCACGAAGCGCCATGATTCGCCGTGGCGGCTATCCAGCCGCCGCGAAAAACGCCTCTCCCGGACTGATCCCACTGCCAAATATCCGCAAACTTTCCGCTTCCCGCCAGCCCGCCGATCCGCTTGCATCCGCCGCACCACTTCACGCCGGCTTAGCTCAGTTGGTAGAGCAGCTGATTTGTAATCAGCAGGTCGTCGGTTCGAGTCCGACAGCCGGCTCCATCAGAACAAAGGGATTCGGATTGCTCCAGACCGCGAAAGAGGGCGGCGGGACTCTGGTCCGCGATTTTTCATGGCTTGAGCCCGCGCCGGGAGCCGCGTTATCACGGGACATGTCCGACGACACGCGCGACCACGGCGTCCAGCCGATCGATTCACTGATGACCCGCTGGAGCATCACCAACCACCAATTGGCCCAAACCTCGGTGGAGCAATTGACGCACAA
>DATISV010000494.1:0-2813 GCA_035468505.1 Luteolibacter sp.
CGTGGGCGATACCGTCAAGGTCCCCTGTCGCGTGGGCGAGTGCGGCAAGGAGCGCATCCAGATCTTCGAAGGACTCGTCATTTCCCGCCACGGCTCCTCGGTCAACGCGGGTTTCACCGACCGCAAGATCTCCTACGGCGAAGGCGTCGAGCGTGTCTTCCCGGTCCACACCCCGCGCATCGCCAAGATCGAGGTCGTCAACCGCGGCAAGGTCCGCCGCGCCAAGCTGCACTACCTCCGCGAGCGCGTCGGCAAGCGCGCCCTGCTCGTCAAGAGCGCCAACTGATCCTTTCGGTTTCCGGTTTCATCGCCAAACGCCCCGCCCGTCACCGGCCGGGGCGTTTTGTTCTCTGGATTTAGGCTTTCCGGCCAATCACCGGCGTTTCAGTTTTCCGCCGTGCGCGTTCCCATTCCCGTTGTCGTGGTGCTCTGTCTGATCGTCATCGGCGGTGGCTGGTGGTGGTGGACGCGCGACCGGGATTTCCTGGCTCCGCCGTCGGAGGAAACGCTGTCGCGGATCCGGGCGGGAATTTCCTCCCGGACTGCCAACGGCGACGGAGTGCGTGAGATCGATCCGGCCCCGGCCCCGGATCCCCGCCCGGCCCCGGCGCCGCCCCGGTTGGGCGAATATTTGGAACTGGCCCGCGATTCTCCCGGGAAACTCACCGAGTTGGCCGCGGATTTGGAAGCGCAAGGGGACTTCCAGCGTGCCCTGCTGGCGCATGAGCGGATGATCGATTCCACCACGGTGACCGGCGATGCGCTGGCAAGCCCGCTGCAAGCGGTCCGCAGGCTGCGTGCGAAGGTCCCGCAGTGGAACGCGCGGCCGGAGGGCGCGCTGGTCATCACGCTGCACGCCGGCACCGGAGAAGACAACGCCGCGCGGATCGAACCCGTGATCGGACGGCTTGCCGCGGAAATGTCCCGCGCGTCCTCCGGCATCCTGAGCGTCCGGCCGAACATCCACCTCGGTCCGGCAGGGGGGCACGGCGATCTTCCGCCACCGGTGGCCATCTGGCTCGGCGGGGAGGCGGATTCCTCGCCTGCCACGCTGGTGCGCTCCATCACCTTGGACGGCGACGACGATCCGGAAACCGAAATCGCCCTGACCATCCTCGAAATTCTTGCCGACCAGCTCTCGAAGCAGTCATCGCTGCGTATTCCACCGCCCACTGCCGCCGATGATTTTGGCTTTTCGTTTGCCGACCGGGTCACCCGCCTGTCATGGGAAACGGTGGGTTCCACCCTGGATTCCCCGGATTCCTGAAACAATCCGTGTTTGCATCGTGTGCGAACCGGGCGATCATTTTCCGTCTTCCCGTGCGTATCGCACACAGTCTGAACAAAAACCGCGCCGCACGCCGCTAACAGACCGATCCAACCTCCTCTATCCAACGTCATGAAAACCATCGCCACCTTCGCACTTTCCGCCGCGTTGCTCGCCACCGCCGGTGCCAATCCCGCGCGCTACGAATCCGTGCGCCAGGAAATCCGCCAGTCCATCGCCCGCGGCAACCAATGGCTGGAAACCCAGCAGAAACCCGAGGGCCACTGGGACGACGGCCAGCTCCCGGCCGTCACCGCGCTCGCCCTCAACGCCGCGGTGCGCGATCCCAACCTCGACCGTTCCAAGCCGTTCCCGGAGCACATCGAAAAAGGCTTCACCTGGCTGCTCGCCCAGCAGAAGGAGGACGGCGGAATCTACAATCGCGGGCTCTCCGTTTACAACACCGCCACCTCCGTCACCGCCCTGATGGCGGCCGACCGCAAGGACTTCCATCCGGCGGTGGTCAAGGCTCGCAACCATCTCATCAAAAACCAGTGGGACATCGGCGAGCCCGGTGAAACCGACAACCCGAACGACGGTGGCATCGGCTACGGCTCCAGCAACGAACACACCGACCTCTCCAACACCGTGCTCGCCATCGAGGCGCTCGCGCTGTCGCAAAAAGTCGTCGAGGACGGCAATTTCGGCGAGCAGCCGGAACTCAACTGGCAGGCCGCCATCACCTTCCTCAACCGCTGCCAGAACCTGGAGGAAACCAACGACCAGGACTGGGCCTCCGACGATCCCGAAAACAAGGGCGGTTTCATCTACTCGCCGTTCGAGTCCAAGGCCGGTGAAATGAAAACCTCAGACGGCCGAGTGGCGCTGCGTTCCTACGGTTCCATGTCCTACGCCGGCCTGCTCTCGATGATCTATGCCAAACTCTCGCCCGACGATCCGCGGGTGAAGGCCGTCAAGGAATGGCTCGGCCGCAACTACACGCTCGATGAAAACCCCGGCATGGGCGAGCAGGGTTTGTTCTATTACTATCACACCATGTCCAAGGCGCTCACCGCCGCCGGCGTGGACCAGCTCGCACTTGAAAAAGGCGGCGAGGCCGACTGGCGCGGCCAGCTCGCCGTGAAACTCCTCACCCAACAGCGCGAGGACGGCTCATGGGTCAACGACAACGGCCGCTGGATGGAATCCAATCCGGTGCTGGTCACCGCCTTCACCGTGCTGGCTTTGGAGCACATCTACGATTCGATCCCGCAGTGACGGCACACCGGAACCTCATCAGCTTGCTGGCATGGGAGCGTCAGCCGGCGCTTGCGGGGAGGACTTGCAGACCGGACAGTTCGGCAGCTTTGCGCTGGCGGCTGTCGTAGGAAACGAATGTCCGGCAACCGGCTTCGAGGGCTGCTGCGACGTGCCAGAGGTCCAAGCTGCGGCTACCGATCCTGGCGGAGCATTTTGCGGAAAGCCGCTCCGCCCTGATGAACACGGCGGCGAGGTCGTAGTCGATGCGCACGAAGCGGCCGGCGTC
>DATISV010000495.1:0-5188 GCA_035468505.1 Luteolibacter sp.
TGCGATTGATGAAATTCGCGATCGGTTCTCGCGCAGCCGTTTTCCAACTGCCATCGGCCAGCCAGGCATCAACTTGCTTGGCGATGACAGGCCGCCCTCGATCCGGTTCCCACGCCAGCAGGCAGGAGAGCAAACGACAGCGCCGCCGCTCGTAGAACAGATTCACCTCGCCCTTTTTCACGGCTCCAGCGACCCGTCGCTCCAACAACTCGCCGACCGAGGGAACCCGGCCGTCGCGCAATGCATCGCCGGGTTGGGCTATTGAAAAATCCGGCTCCTCGCCACCCACGAAGAGCGAAGCGGCCGCATCCGCCCACAGATCGGGGTCCGCGTGATCATTCGCGAGCGTTCGATAGGCCCGCTCCATGCCCGTCATTTTTCCATGAGCCAGCCAATCGGCGCGGATCGTTTCCACCATCTTCGCACGCGCCTCGTCGCCTCCTCTTGTTAGATTGGCCCCTGTGGAAATGACTTTGTAATAATTGGCTGCGAGGATTTGCTGCAAGGCCGCAAGCGCCGCCTCATGCACGCCCAGCACCGTGCGATCCGTGGAAAAATCCCGCCAGAAATGCACTGACTGGGTCAAACGCCGGTCGTTTTCCAAGCAATCCAACAAAGGCTCGACCGCCTTGGCGTCCGCAGCCACCAGCGCCATGACGATGGGAGATCTATCGAAAGCGATCCACCCCGGTTGCCCGTCTTGTTGGATTGCAAGACGATCCAATGCACCGATCAAGGCCGGGACATCCGGCTTGGTTGCCAGAAATTCCGTTTCATCAAGCATGCCGGCGCTGCCGTTCTTGATCCGTCGCTCGCACTCGGCTTTCAAATCGGCGGCCTGATGCGCCCACGCCATCGGTTTCCAGTCGTGGTGGGGTTTATCGCCCTCTCCCGGCACCAGCAACTTCATGAGCGCAGGGCGGATTCTCTCCAGCTCACGCAACGATGCGAGCACCAGTCGCGAGTCGCCACGCATATGGGCGCAGACCGCGCGGTCGTATAAGTTGAACGCCCATTCGTCGGCCATCGCCAGGGTGAGATTCTTCGGCACGCCGTCCCGTTGTTTGAGGAGGAAATCGAGGGCCTCCATTTGGTTGAATCGGGTGAGATACAACCCGTGGATGCCGAAAGCCTGCTCCGGCTGCACTTCCGCTGACTCGCCGCCCTGCCACCCGAACGTGCCGGGAGGGCGTGCGGTCATGGCCATAAATGATTGGATCGATTTCTCGAAATCCGCCGGGCCGAGCGTCCGCACGACCGGATAGACCAGGCCGTTCCATGCGATTGCAAAAATCGCGCCGTCCTGTTCCGCCGGCAGCAGCCAGCCTTCGGTCTCGGTCACTCCGGTGTCACCACCCCAGCATGTGCCGGTTGGGATCCCGATTTTTCGATAAGGCAGACCTTTCGGATCGGGAAAACCGGCGGCAAGAAGCTCCTTCAACGCGGCGGCGAAGGGACCCTTGAATTCCCCGGCATTTTCGCCATTCCAGAAATGACCCGGAATTTCATCATGCATCGTCAGCGGCGACGGGATGAAATCCGCCGCCTCTTCCGCCCGGGTTGCAAAAGAGGAAACCGCGAGCCAAGCGAGGGAACAGAGGTTTTTCATGGCACCTGCATGACACATGAAGTGCCGGATCCTTGGAAGAACCCATGAAAGAATCGAAGTTCTAACGAACGGACCTGCTTGCGGCGAGTTGCCGGATGGCCTCGGGATAAATCCGGTGTTCCGCCTGCTGGATGCGCGCGTGCAGCGACTCGGCGGTGTCGCCGGGGAGGACGGGGACTTTTTCCTGAAGAATTGCCGGCCCGGTGTCCATGCCGGCATCGACGTAGTGGACGGTCGCGCCGGTTTCGGAAACTCCGGCGTCGAGCGCCTGTTTCCATGCTTCGAGCCCGGGAAACGCGGGCAGCAGCGCGGGGTGGATGTTGATGATGCGTTCGGGGAATGCCTCCAGCAGCGGCCGTTTCACCAAGCGCATGAAACCGGCGAGGCAGACGAGTTCGACGCCCGCGGCCTTGAGTCGAGCGGCGGTTTCGCGCTGGGCTTCGTCGGAGAATTTCGTGCGGAAGCCGCGGCAGTCGATCACGCCGGATTCGATGCCGTTTTTCCGCGCGCGCTCGAGGATGTGGCCGTCGGGGTTGTCCGAGAGCACGAGTGCGATGCGGGCGTCGAGCGTGCCGGCGGCAATTGCGTCGAGGATGGCCTGCATGTTCGAGCCGGAGCCCGAGCCGAGAATGCCGAGGATCATGGTTGAGGCAGGGTGGGGGATCATTCGCCGGTGGCTTCTTCGGCGGCGGGCGCTTTCCCGGATTTGAGATCGGCGAGCGTTTTCGCGGCGGCGACGCGTTGTTCCTCGGTGAGCTTGTTGCCGATGGATTTGACCATTTCCGCGGCGTCTTCCGCGCCGCGCTCCTCGGCGAGCGAGGCTAGCGCCCAGGCTTTCACCGGGTCGGCTTCGGTGCCGGTGCCATCGCGGTGCATGCGGGCGAGCGCGAGGGTGGCGGCGGCGTGGCCTTGGTTGGCGGCGAGCGAATAAAGCTGCCCGGCGTTTTCCGGGTTGCGGCCCAGGCCGGCGAGGCCGTTTTCGTACAGGGTCGCCAGATTGTTCTGCGCGGCGGCGTGGCCATTTCTCGCGGCGCGGGTGAGCCAGGCGACGCCGGCGGTGGGATCGGCCGTTTGAAGACGGTCGGAGAGATACAACAAGCCGAGTTCGTTCTGCGCCTCGACGAGGTTGGAGTTGGCGGCGACGACGAGGTGGGCATAACCGCCGAGCAGATCGGGCTCCTTGGCGGACAATTTGTGGGCCGCGAGCTGGAAATGCGCCACCGGGCTGCCCGCCTTCGCCGCCTGATTGAGGATGTCGAGACCGCGTGCGACATCCTTTTCCGTGCCCTTGCCTTCCATGTGAAACGCGGCGGCACGCAGCATGCAATCGATTTGCCCGGCATCCTTGCCACGCTCGTAATGGGCGAAGGCCGCCTTGAGGTCCTGGTTCACGTTTTCCTCGTAATCGCCCAGCGCGAGCCAGGCGGAGTATTCCTTGGCATCGATCGCTTTCTTCAGCCACTCGCGGGCTCTCTTTTCATCACGGATTTCCTTCTCGCCGTTGAGCAGGCGGGAGCCGAGCGCGGCCATGGCGCCGGCATTGCCGAGACCCGCGGCCTTGGCGAAGAAATCGAGCGCTTTTTTCACCTCGCGCAGTTCCGGAAACCCGAACTGGCCGTCGTAAAACCGGGCGAGCAGAAGCATCGAGGGAATGTCCCCGGCATCCGCCGCGCGCTGCCACCAAAAGACCGCCTTGTCCGGGTCCGGCGACGGACTGAGGCGACCGAGCAGATAAGCCTCTCCGAGGATCCGGCCGGCCACCGTGACATCATTGCGGGCGGCGGATTCGAGGCTTTCCCGCGCCTGCTCGCGTTCCTTCTCGTCTTCCGAGGCAAGCAGGATGAAGGACATCCGGTAGCTGGCGTCGAGGTGCTTGGCGGCGGCGGCCTTGCGGTAGAATTCGAGGGCCTTGTCGCGCGATGCTTCGGCTCCCTGGCCGGTTTCGTGGGCGTAGCCCATCAGGTAAAGCGCGTCGGCATTCCCTTCCCCGGCGAGCGGTTGGGCCAGTTCCACGGCTTTCGCGTGGCGTCCGGCGCGAAAGGCGTCGAGCGCGGGTTTCGCCGGTCCTTCGGTGTCGGTTGGGAGAGTGGCGGTGTTTTCAGTGGCCAGCGAAACCGCAGCGGGCAGCAAGGGGGCGATCGCCGAGGCGAGAACCAGGGTGAGGGTTTTGCGCAGCATCATGCGGTGAGCAAGACGCGGACCCTCCCCATTGGCAAGCGAGATTCGCCCTTGTTTCACCGGGTCGCGGGGGCACATTCTCACGGCATGGAAAGTCACGAGTGGTTCGAGAAAACCGGGGGAGAAAAAACCTACTACCGCGCCAATTACATCGGCGGACGCTGGACCATCATGACCACCACCATGAAGCGCAATCCCGTCTGGGAAGACCTCCGCGAGGTGCCCGCCGAGGTCTGGCGCGAGCTGCGCGACATCGTTTTCAACAAATACCAGCGCAAGCGCCTGCCGTGGGAGCGCGTCGCCGAAATCGACCGCATCCTGGAAACCGCTCCATCCGATCACTGAACCATCACCCCACCGAACCATGCATCCGTTCCTCTCGCCCGAACTCCACGTCCGCTGGTCCGAACTCACCGCCGACCGTGTCGAGCCGGATATCCGCCACGCGCTCAAGAACGCCGCGCAAGCCATCGAAACCATCTGCGCCCAGGATTCCGAACAATCGACCTACGAGTCCACCTTCCTCGCGCTCGAAAACGCCACCGAGGAACTCAGCCGGGGCTGGGGACGGCTCCACCATCTCGATTCCGTGGAGGATCAGCCCGAACGCCGCAAGGCGCTCAACCTGATGCTGCCGGATGTCACCGAGTTCTACTCGTCCATTCCGCTCAACGAACGGCTGTGGAAAGTGCTCAAGGCCTTCGGCGAAAGCCGCGCCGTGGCAAAACTCGATGCGATTGGGAAACGCTTCGTCGCCGAAACGATGGAAGATTTCCGCCAATCCGGAGCCGATCTGCCGCCGGACAAAAAACAACGTGTCGCGGAAATCGAATCGGAGCTGTCCAAGCTCACCAAGCAATACGGCGAGCGCGTGCTCGACTCGACCAACGCCTGGGAACTCGTGATTGAAGACGAAGCGAAACTCGCCGGTCTGCCGGAATCCGCGAAAGCCGCCGCCGCCGCCAACGCGCGCGCCAAGGGCCACGGCACCGAGGACAAGCCGGCATGGCGTTTCACGCTCCAGTTCCCCTCGATGTTTCCCATCATGCAATATCTCGAAGACGACGCGATTCGCCGTCAGGTATGGGAGGCGTCTGGCAAGGTCGGCGGATATGGCGAATATGATAACTCATCGCTCGTCTGGAAGATCCTCGAGCTGCGCCACGAGAAGGCGGAAATGCTCGGTCAGGATCATTTCGCCGATCTCACGCTGCTGCGCCGCATGGCCAAGACCGGCGCCGGCGCGCTCGAGTTCGTGGAAAACATGCACCAGCGAGTGAAGCCCGCGTTTCTCGCCGAGTGCCGCCAGCTCGCGCAATACAAGGCCGCGAAAACCGGCCAACCCGAGGATTTGTTAGAACCGTGGGAGGCCGCCTACTGGGCCGAGCGCCAGCGCAAGGA
>DATISV010000496.1:0-6113 GCA_035468505.1 Luteolibacter sp.
CCATCATCGAAGTCAACTGATCCAACCCATATCATCATGCTCCAGAACGGCATACTTAACCCGCACATCCTGCATCTCATCGCGCGCATCCGGCACACAAACACGCTCGTCATCGCCGACTGGGCGTTTCCGTTCTGGCCGCAGATCGAAACCGTGGACATCTCGCTGACACACGGCATTCCCACCGTGCTCGACGTGCTTGAGTTGCTGCGGCCGAATTTCAAGGTCGGCCGCATCTGGCAGGCACAGGAATTTCTCGCCACCAATCCGGCGGAAACCGTCAGCCGCTTCGATCATTCGTTTGCAGGTTTCACCGGAGCCACGGTTCAGCGGCTGCCACACCTCGATTTCAAAACCATGGTGCCGAACGCGATCGGTCTGATCCGCACGGGCGACGCCACGCCATACGGCAACATCATCATCGAATCTGTCTGATGCGCACCGCAGTCACACTTTGCCGCGTCCCCGAAGCGGCCGCAGGTCCCTTTGTTTTCCATGACGAACTGGCGGTCGGTTTCCAAAAAGCCGCGGCCATCGGCTTCGATGCCGTCGAACTTTTCCTGCCCGGGCCCGATGAAGTGGCCGTCGAGGAAATCCAAAGTCTGTGCGAAAAACACGGCCTCGCCATCGCGGCGGTCGGCACCGGAGCCGGCATGGTGAAACACGGACTCTCACTCACCGATCCCGTGACGCGTGACGCGGCGTTGGCATTCATCATCCGCATGATCGAATTCGGCGGCCAACTCGGCGCGCCCGCCATCCTCGGATCGATGCAAGGCCGTCATGGGGGAGATGTTTCGCGGAACCAGGCGCTCGCTTGGCTCGACGACTCTCTGCAAACAGCCGGCGAAACCGCCGCGCGCTTCAACGTGCCGTTCATCTACGAGCCGCTCAACCGCTACGAAACGAACCTTTTCAACCAAGCAGCGCCCGCCGCCGCGTTCCTCCGGGAAAATGGATTGTCGAACGTGAAACTGCTCGCCGACCTGTTCCACATGGCAATCGAGGAAAAAGACATCGCCACCGCGCTGGTGGAGACGGGCGATCTGTTAGGCCACGTGCATTGGGCCGACTCCAACCGCCATGCCGCGGGCTTCGGCCACATGGATTTCAAACCCATCGCCGAAGTATTGGAAAACACCGGCTACGCCGGATACCTCTCGGCCGAAATTCTCCCCTTGCCCACGCCGGACGAAGCGGCAAAACGCACCATGGCAAGCATCCGGGAACTTTTTCCATAACTCACAACTCCCATGAAACACTGCCCCAAATTCACTTTCGGCGTCGGCGACCGCTTCGCACACGGTGCCTTGGCCCAGCTCCAGGCTTTCATTGCCGCGCGCGAAATCGGCATCGACATCACTCCGGTTTGGAACAAGTCGAACCGCGAACACCTGATCATCGGTTCCGAACCTCAATCCACCCGCGATGCCGCAGACGCCTCGGTCCGCGCGCTGGGATGGACCGGCGAATACCTGCTCGACGCGGACCACATCAATCTCAAGACCGTGGACCGCTTCATCGCACCCTGCGATTTCTTCACGCTCGACGTGGCGGAAGACATCGGCAAACCCGCCGACCCGGGTGATGTATCCGCATTCATCGGACGTCATCCGGAATTGATCGGCACCATCCGCATCGATGGCATCGCGCAGCCGCTGGAAATCAGCCGCGCGGACATCGAACGCGCCGCGAACCAGTTTCTCAAAGCCGCGAAACACGCCGGAGCCATTTACCGACACATCGTCGCCGCAAAAGGAACGGATTTCGTCACCGAAGTCTCGATGGACGAAACCGACTCGCCGCAATCTCCCGTCGAACTGCTGATCATCCTCGCCGCCCTCGCCGACGAAGGCGTTCCCGTGCAAACCATCGCGCCGAAATTCACCGGCCGTTTCAACAAAGGCGTCGATTACGTCGGCGACCTCACATCCTTCGAGCGCGAATTCAACGACGATCTCGCGGTGATCGCCCATGCCGTGAAAACCTACGGATTGCCGGAAGGACTCAAGCTCTCCGTGCACTCCGGCTCCGACAAGTTCTCGATCTATCCGGTGATCCGCCGCGCGCTCGCGCGCACCGGCGCGGGGCTTCATATCAAAACCGCCGGTACCAACTGGCTGGAGGAAGTCATCGGCCTCGCCGAGTCCGGCGGCGAGGCGCTGGCGCTGGCCAAACACATCTACGCCGGCGCGGTCGAACACAAGGAAGCGCTCTGCGAACCCTACGCCACCGTGATCGACATCGACTTCTCGAAACTCCCCTCGCCCGCCGAGGTGAATGGATGGACAAGCGAACAGTTCGCCGCTGCCGTGCGCCACGATCCGGCAAACCCGGCCTACGACCCGAACGTCCGCCAGCTCCTGCATGTCGGCTTCAAGATCGCCGCGAAACTGGGCGACACTTATCTGGACGCGCTGAAAACCCACCGCGAAACCGTGGGCCGCTGTGTGACCCACAATCTTCTGGAACGGCACATGAAGCCGTTGTTCGGAGTTTGAGGCAAGCCGGGCGCGTTTTTTCCGCGTTGCCAGCGCCGGGAGGCTTGGCCACCGTGTAGCCATGCGCAAGGCGATGTCGATGACTCCGTTGATTCTGGTGCTGTTGCTTGGGGCGACGGCACTTATCCTCTCGTTGCGGGACAATCCGGACCAGGGAACGTCCGCGACGCCTGCGACGGAAAACCCGGCGGCGGACACGCCGACGGTGAAGACCGACACCACGGTGAGCACCGTCGAGCCCCGGCCATGGCCGCAGGAGGTTTCCGACATCGCCGCCGATCCCAATGCGGTGTTCGGCGAACTGGACAACGGTTTCCGCTATCTGATCTATCCGAACAGCGAGCCGCCGACACGGGTTTCGCTGCGGCTGCACATCGCCGCCGGCTCATTGATGGAGGACGAGGACCAGCGCGGCCTGGCGCATTTCCTGGAGCACATGGTGTTCAACGGCACCAAGAATTTCACCGCCGCCGAACTCGTCCCGCGCATGCAGCGGCTGGGCATCGCCTTCGGCGCGCACGCCAATGCCTACACCTCCTTCGACGAGACGGTTTACATGCTCGATCCGCCGGACCTCTCGCAGGAAACCATGGACCTGTGCTTCACCGTGATGCGCGATTTCGGCGATGGCGCACTGCTCGACCCGGAGGAAATCGACAAGGAACGCGGCGTCATCCTCGCGGAAAAACGGACCCGCGATTCGGTGGAATACCGGCTGATGGAGCAGCAGTTCGAGGAACTCATGCCGGACTCGCTGGTTTCGAAGCGGTTCCCCATCGGCATCGAGGAGGTGATCGAATCCGCGCCGCGCGAACGCTTCGTCGATTTCTACACCCGCTACTACACGCCGGAACGCATGACCTTCATCGTGGTGGGCGACGTCGAGGTGGACGACATGCGCAAGCGCATCACCGACGCATTCTCCGGCTTGGCGAATCCGGCCGAGCCGGGCGACGATCCCGATCCGGGCACCATCCACCAGCCGGAGGGGATCGAAACGGCGGTGTTCCATGACATGGAGGTGAGCGCCATGGATGTCTCGCTGATGCTGGTGCGTCCGCACGAACGCGAACCGGACACCCGCGCCACGCGTGCGGAGCGCATGCCGCTGGAGATCGCCCACTCGATCATTTCACGGCGCTTCGACCGCATTTCCAAAGAGCAGGATTCGCCGGTGGCCGATGGCTCGGTTTACAAGACCACCTGGTTCAACCTGCTGGATTTCGGATCGATCGGCGTGACTGCCGCGGACGACCGCTGGCGCGAGGTAGTGCCGGTGATCGAGCACGAATTCCGCCGCGCGATGCAGCATGGATTCACCGATGCCGAACTGGCCGAGGCCAAGGCGAACCTGCTCAACGCCTACGAGCAGCAGGTGAAACAAAAGGAAACCCGCAAGTCCGAAGGCATCGCCACCGTGTTGGCACGCACCGTGAACCGCGACCGCGTGTTCTCCGATCCGGAGACCGATCTCGATATCGCCCGTGAAATCCTCGCCGGAATCGACACCGCTGCCTGCCACGAGGCGCTCAAGGAATTCTGGCAGGCCCCGGGATACCATCTGGTGCTCACCACCAAACAGGAGCCGGAAAACGCGACACTGGAACTCGCCGCCCTGTTCGAGGATTCGCGCGGCACCCCGGTGGAGCCGCCGGCCGCGCGCGAGGCGCAGGAATTCGGCTACGAAGACTTCGGCACGCCCGGCGAGGTGGCGAAGCGCGCGGAAGTCACGGACATGGAGATATCACAACTCGTCCTTTCCAACCAGGTGCGGGTGAACCTGAAGCGCACCGATTTCGAACGCGGAAAAATCCGCCTGCTGGCACGCGTGGGCTCGGGAAAACTCACCCAGCCGCGCGACAAGCCGATGCTCGACCTCTTCGCGCAAGCCGTCTTCGAGGGCGGCGGACTCGGCCAGCACTCGGTGGACGAGCTGCGCCAGATCCTCGCCGGCAGGAATGTCGGCAGCTCGCTGTCGATTTACGACGACGCGTTTCTGCTTTCCGGCACCACCACGCCCGGCGACTTCGCGCTGCAATGCCGGCTGATGTGCGCCTCACTCACCGATCCCGGCTACCGCGAGGAGGCACTGTGGCAGTTCCAGAAGGCGCTGCCGATGCTCTATCAGCAGCTCAAACACACCCCCGCCGGCGCGCAGCGCGACATGGACGCCTGGCTGCATGGCAACGATCCGCGTTTCACCACCGCGCCGCAGGAACAACTCGCTTCTTATACCATCGACGACGCCAAGGCATGGCTCACGCCCGAGCTGGAAAAAGGATATCTCGAACTCAGCATCGTTGGCGACTTCGATGAAGCCGCCATCCTTGCCGAGCTGCTCGCCACCTTCGGCGCGCTGCCCGAACGCGCCGCTCAACCGCCAGCGATGGGAGAGGCAAGGAGCATCGAATTTCCGGAGGCGCCCGCGGAAAAACATTTCACCTATGAATCGAAGATCCCGCAGGGCATCGCCACAGTCGTTTGGAAAACCGTCGGCATCCGCGGCAACATCCCGGAATTCCGACGCCTCAACATCCTCGGCTCGATTCTCGGCGACCGCATGCGCGAGGAAATCCGCGAGAAGCTCGGCGCATCCTACAGCCCCAACGCCGGTGCCGCCGGCTCCGACGGCCTTGACGGCGTAGGATACCTCATCGGCGAAAGCGCGGGTAAACCCGAAGAACTCCCCGTGTTGCTCGAAACCATCTTCAACGAGGCCGCTTCGCTCGCCAAGGACGGTGCCAGCGAGGACGAACTCGACCGCGCGCTCAAACCCACCCTCGGCATGCTCGAAAAAACCCTGCGCGACAATTCCTACTGGCTCGGCACCGTGCTCAGCCAATCGCAGTCCGACCCCGAAAAGCTCGAACTGGCCCGCCAGCGCGACGAGGATTACCGCTCAATTTCCCTCGGCGAAATCAACGCGCTCGCCGCCAAATACCTCGCCGCCGAAAACGCGCTCCAAGTCACCATCAAAGCTATCGAGTAAGGAAAGGATCGTCCGTTTCGGGCGATTTAGTGAAACCCCGGTGATCGCCGATGTAAGAGCGGCGAACCGCTCGGCGTAATTGGCGGCATGAAACGGAAGCTCCTGCAAGTCCCCGCGATCATGGCCGCGCTGGCCATGATCCATGCGGTCTTTGCGGAGCCAGCCGCCAAAGCCCCGCCGGCGCTGACCGCAGACGCCAATGGCGCGCTCCATCTGCCCGCCGAACACGCGATCGTCACCGGCGGCACCATCCGAGTGGAAACGCACGAAGGACTGGCCCGCCTCGGCCACTGGCGCGATCCCGCCGACACCGCCAGTTGGAAAATGCGCGTGCCCACCGACGGCCGCTACCTGGTGCGCATCGAGACGGCCGCCGAGGCTGCGGGCGCGGTGCTGCTCATCAAATGCAACGGCAAGCTCGCCTTGTCCGTGCCGGCCAGCGGCAGCGCTGAAATTTACAAAACCAGCCGCGTCGGCGAGGTCACCCTCGCCGCCAAGCAGGACATCACCCTGACGCTGAAACCGGTGGTGGACGGCTGGCAGCCGATCCACGTGCGCAAGGTGGAGCTGATTCCCCTGCCCTGAGCCGCGACCACCATTTTCCGACTTGGATCGCTCCCGTG
>DATISV010000497.1:0-8115 GCA_035468505.1 Luteolibacter sp.
CGCCCAGCACGCCGATCACGAAGGGCATCTCCGGCGCGTCGAGGTCCTTGCGCACGTCGCGGATGAAGTGCGCCATGTATTCGGAATACATGTCATATCCCCCGCGCTCGCCGCGCTTGGGATATGCCCCCTGATCGACCAGGTCGTTCCATCCCTGGAACCAGACGAAGCCGGCGATTTCATAACCGTCGCGCGGGTTGTAGCCGGGCACGATCTTCTTGGGATCGGCGAGCGTGGTTTTCACGTGATCGATCATCAGCTTGTAATATTTGCCGGCTTCCTCGCCGCCGGCGGAGGGCGGACGGAAGTCGGTGTGCAGGCTCTTGCCGCCCCATGCGGTCTTGATGATGAGGATCGGTTCGCCGAGGTGTTTTTCCATGGCGATGCCGAAAGTGAATTCGGGGCCGATGGTGTCCTCGCGCGCGCCGAAGCCGGCGGTGAGCTTGCCTTCACGGACGACGGGCTCGCCGCCGCGGCCTTCCGAGAGATAACTGATCCAGACCTTGTCGCAGACTCTGGGTTCGCCTTTGCGATCGACCATTTCCTTGAGCAGCGGCGCGGTTTTCGGGTCCTTGGCCATATAGTCGAAGGTGCTGACGCTCGCGTGGCCCTGCATGTTCGATTGGCCGGAGAGGATGAACACCTTGAGCGGCGCGGCGGAAAGCGCGGCGGGCACGAGGCAGGCGAGATGGACGGCGATGGCAATGAGGCGGGTTTTCATAAGCGGGATCGATGGTTATGGTTTCGAATGCGCCAACAAGCGGCGCTCGATGTCGTCGAGCACCTTGCGGGAGTTGAGCATGAGCGGGTGGAGAGCGACGGGAAACG
Organism: Luteolibacter sp.; assembly: GCA_035468505.1. Classification (GTDB taxonomy): domain Bacteria; phylum Verrucomicrobiota; class Verrucomicrobiia; order Verrucomicrobiales; family Akkermansiaceae; genus Luteolibacter. The sequence goes on from DATISV010000497.1 coordinate 829, forward strand.
AGAGGTTTTCCGCGCGTTGCCAGTGGGAGTTTCCGGCGGGAACGATGATCAGATCGAATGGCGTGCGATAGGAGGTGACCGGCATGTCGCCGAGCTGCGACTCGGTGCGCGCAAGGTCCGCGAGGAAATCGCTGCCGGGGCGCATCTGCCGCGCGCCCTTGGTGGGATAGAGCCATGCCGCCTGGGTTCCCTGATGCGGCGAGGAGATGGTGATGAATCCCCGGCAGCGCTCCGCGCCGTCGAGATTCTGGAGGTAATGGCGGCCGACGATGCCGCCCATGCTGAAACCGACCAGCGAGAGCGGCTGCTCCGTACCGAAGTGCTCTTCGATGTCCTGCTTGAGCACGGCGGCGAGCAGGTCGAGCCCGCCGCGTCCGTCGCACGGGCGCAGGCGCGGCACGAGGCAATCGAAGCCGCGTTTCTGCAGGCGCTGGCGCAGCATGCGGAAATTGCTGCCGGTTTCCAGAAATCCATGCACCAGCACCACGCGGCCGACCCGCTCGGTCTCGGCGGCGTGCAGCGTGGTGTCGTCGTCGGCGAAGCGCGCGGGACGGAACTCGCGCGGATGCGCGCCGAGCGTTGTCGCGAGTCCCGCGAAGATGGGCAGAAGAATGCTTTTCATCGGTCTGGAGTCAGCCGGGCGGCCAATCGAGCGGGCGGCCGCCTAACAGGTGGACGTGAAGATGCGGCACGGCCTCGCCGGCGTGCGGGCCGTTGTTGATGACAAGCCGGTAGCCGGTCTCGGCGATGCCTTCCGCGCGGGCGATTTCCGCGGCGGTGAGCAGCAGGTGGCCGAGCACGGTTTCGTCGGTGGTTTCGGCCAGGCCGACGCGCGGGACCGGCTTGTTGGGCACGATCAGGATGTGGACCGGCGCCTGCGGCGAGATGTCGCGGAAGGCGGTGCAACGCTCGTCCTGATGAACGATGTCCGCGGGGATCTCGCGGTCGCGGATTTTCTCGAAAAGGGTTTTCTCTGCCATGACCGGTTCAAATTCGACGAACCGAACATGCAGTCCGCTTGAGGATCATGCAACCATGCAAAACCGCCCGCCCGGAACCCCCGGACGGGCGGCTTGAATGCGGTCCGATCAATCGGCCTTGGGAACGAGCACCGAATCGATGACGTGAATGATGCCGTTGGACGCGGAGATGTCGGTTTCGGCCACGCCGGCGTCGAGCAGTTCGGCGCGGGTGAGCTTGTCGCCGTTGAGCATCTTGTATTTCGGGGCGGCCAGCACCGACTTGCTGATGCGGCGGCCTTTGGTGACGTGATAGAGCAGGATGTCGGTGAGCGCTTCGACTTCGAGCGTCTCGACCGCGGCGATGGCGGCGGCTTCGTCGGCGGCCTCCAGCAAGGCGATGAACGCGTCGTCGGTCGGAGCGAAGACGGTCAGTTGCTTTTTGCCGCTGAGGGCGTCCACCAGGCCGGCACGGATCACGGCGGCTTGGAGCACGTCGAACTCGCCGTCGTCGGCGAGCACGATTTCAACGATGTTCTGTTTGCCGGGTTTCGCCGCGGCGGCCCAGGCGGGTTTTCCTTTCGCCGAGGCGAAGGATCCGAGCGCGAGGGCGGTGATAAGTGTCAGGGCTGTGGTTTTCATGGTCATACGGGGGTATGTGGTTTTGGGGTATCAGTGTGGATATGCCTGAGAAGGCTGCGCAACGAATCCCATGTTTCGATCCGCGCAAGAATTTTTGACGGGATTTTTCCACCGCCGGCTCCACCGCCATTTTTGCCGCTCCATCCTTGCCACGCGCGGTCGCAGCGCCTTGGATTCCGCGCGCCAACCGATTTTTCCACTGTGAAAGCCCACGACCTCTACTCCGCCGCCGATCCCTCGCTTGTCAAAGACATGCTCGATTGGTTCCGTGAAAACGACCGCAACGTTTACAAGTCCGCCGTCGCCACGCTCGCCGGGCGTCGCAAGCTGCGGCCGGTCTTCATCCAGAAAAAATCCCTGCCGGACCAATACGCGTGGATCCAGAAAACATTGAAAATCCCCGCGCTCGACGATGTCGGCGAGCAACTGCTCCAGGCCTACCTGATGTCCGCCCAGCAATCGCTGCTCGCCATGTTCTGCGACGGCATGGGCATCCCGCACGACGGCAAGGGCTCGGTGGTCGGCGACCTGCCGAAAAATCTCGACGGCGACCGCCTCAACGAGTCCGTCGACAAGGTGATCGGCCTCTTCGATCCGAAGCTCCTCACACTCTATCTCCACTGCTTCAACATGCAGGTCCCCGGCGGCTGGCCGGAGCTGACCGCGAAACTCGAATCCGACGAGCGGCTGGTGCTGGCGTGAACGGATTCGTTTTCGATTGATGATTCTTGCGTGAGACGCATCCCGCGCTATCGGAGAGCTTATGAATCGTTCGCTGCGTTTTCTGTCACTGATCGCAATCCTGACGCTGGCGGGCTGCGCCGGGTCCGGCCGCACCCCGTTCGTGCCGCAGTCCGGACCGCCAACCGTTGGCATGCCCGCCGAGTTGAACGAACGCGAGAGGCTTTTCATTCCTGACATCGAGGCTGTCTTGCGTGACCAAGGCATGCTGCCGGTCCGCCATGGGGCCGGCGAGCTGGATCTCGAATTCACGATGCAGGCGGGGCCGGTCAATACCGACACCCGGATCGTGCTGCGAGACGGCCGCCGCATCGTGGCGAACGGCACTGGCCGCGCGTCCGGTCTGCCATTGATCGGCCGGTCCAAGGTCGCGGAAAACTCCTTCACGCGTGCCTTCGACGAGTTCCAGGCCGGGCTTTCGTCGGTTCGCTCCGAGCGTGGATTGGGCACCAGTCCACAGGTGGATGCGGTTTATTGATCGGGCCGTTGCCGGCTTGCCAAGTTCTGACGCATGCGCTGGATTGTCGCATGGTTCACACGTTCGCGACTCGTGAGGAAGCGGCGATCTTCGCGTCAGCGATGCGGGCAGAAGGCTACTATGCCGATATTTTGGACGAGGGGATGGGTTCGATCTACGGACCGCTCGCCATCGGCGGCATCCGGGTGATCGTTTCCGAGGAGTCGGCGGAAAACGATGGGGATGACAGCTATACAGTGCCCTCGCCTCCGGCGGAATCAGATGATGGCGAATTGCTGACCACCCTGCGCTTATTCGTCGTGGGCCTCGTCGCTTGCGGATTGGTGGTGTTGGTGATCGCGCTGCTGGCGGCATTTGCCAACCAGCCGGGTGGGCTGTTGTGGGAGTTGATCCGTCTGTTGAAATATCCGCTGGTCATCGGCCTGGCGTTTGCGGCGATGGGTCCTTCAATGATCGGTTTCACCCGTTGGCTGCGTGATGAGCGGACTTACGCAGGCTCCGGCTGGCTGCGCTGGTTGTTGTTGGTTGTGATTCTTACGATGCTTTTGCCCACGGTTTGGTCCTGGTGCGTTGGTGGTTACCCATGATCCATCATCCCCCGCTCGGGCGCATGTTCCTGCGCAGCAGCACCAGCGTGCAGATCGCGAGCAAGGCGGAGATGGTCGGTTCCGGCACGGGCCGGATGCCGGTGGTTTCGTAGATCCACGAGTGGAAATGATACAAATCCGCGGCTCCGCTGAGGCTGCCATAGCGTGAGTTGAGGCCCGGCGAAAATCCGCTGGTGTAGCTGTTGATGCCCGCCAGATGGAACGAGCCGTCGATTTCAATGAACACGCCGCCGCCGCTGTCGCCGGGTGCGACATTGCCTTCGAGGCGGGTGGGCGCGGCGTCCGATGACAGGCTGTTGCCGGTGCCGTCCGGGCTGTCGAAATCGGCGTAGAACGACGGCCCCGGCAGGCCGGCGAAGGGCGTGAGGCCGTCGATCACATTGGTGAAGGCGCGGAAATCCGTCGGGCTTTGGTAGCCGCTCGTGCCGGTGCCGGTGAGTCCGTGCCCCACCCAGACGGCTTCGCGGCCGAGCACGGATTCCGGCGAGCCGAGCCGGATCATCGTCGCGGCCTCCACCCCGCTCACCGGCGCGGACAGATATAACAAACCGACATCATAACTGGTGGAAAACGGCGGATGGTCCGGATGGGTCTGCGCGCTGGCGATCTGATAGCTCACACCGCCCACACTGAAGTTGCCGTTGGTCTTGGCGGCGGCGACGTGTGCGGCGGTCAGCACCCAGCGGTCGGAAATCAGCACGCCGGATCCCTGGAAACCGGAGCCGCTCACCCTGCCCACCATCGGATAGAGCGCCGCCTCGTCGCGGTAGGCCTGGGGGTCCACGTCGTTGAGGATGGTGGAGGCCTGCGCATTACCGGCGAGGCAGCAGAGCATCCATGACATGACATGAGCCAGCGTACGGAACCTTGTTTCCCACATGGAGGATTCGACATGAGTTTTCCTGCCGGACTGCATCACGCTGCAAGAAAAGAAGCCGCACCGGGTCCTGACAAGGCATTACGCGAAAGCCGGCAGCAGGCCGGTGCGTTCGGCGAACCACCACAGGCCGGCCAGGGCGAGCAGGATGCACGCTCCTTTGCGGAACGGCGGCCACACTGGTCCGGCATGCCAGCGAAGTGTCACGATCCAGGCCGTGGCAAGCACCGCCACCTGCCCGGTTTCCACCCCCAGATTGGCGGCGATGAGCGCTGGCAGGAATCCCTGGCCGGGCGGAATCCACGCCGAGAGAACGCCCGCGAAGCCGAGTCCGTGAACCAATCCGAACGCGGACACCAGGCACAGCCGCCACGGCCCGGCCTCGCGGACAAACAGGTTCTCCACCGCCAGCGCGGTGATGCTCAGCGCGATGAGCGGTTCGACGATTTCCCCCGGCACGCTCAGGACACCTGCCGCCGCCAGACCCAGCGTGACGGTGTGGGCGGCGGTGAACGCGAGCGACTGCGTGAGCAACGGTTTCCAGCGCCGTTGCAGCAGGAAAATCCCGAGGATGAACAGGATGTGATCGAGCCCGTGCGGCACCACATGAAGGACGCCCTGGACAAAGGCCGCCGCCACGGCCTGGCGGCCTTCGGCTGTGACGCCGCCGGATTTCAACACCACCTCGCCGCCGGGGACGAGTGTGAGGTAGGTCGCTTGTTCCAAGGTGGGAAGTTTGATGACCAGATCCGGATGGCTACCCGCAGCCATGTGCAGCGAGAGGTTTCCGGGGCTTGTCTCAACCGGGGCGATGCGGGCGTGGAAATACGCGCCCTTGTTGAGCAGGATGGGAAAATCCGGCGGACTTTTGTCGAAATCGGGGAACGTAATCTGATAGTCCACGATCGCTTCATCGGACCGCACGGTGACGATTTCCCCGAGATAACGGCGGGCTTCTTCGGCGAGGCGCCATTGCTCCGCGGTGTCGAGCGAGACCAGCCATTCGCGCGTGGGCTGCGGCGTGGCCGGATCGTTGCGCTGCGCGGGATCGGCGAAGCCCGCGTCAAACAGGATGTCCAGATGCCAGGATGCCCCCTCGTCATGAAACTCGCCATACAGCTGGCTCACGACATGCGCGGAAAGCGGTTGCGTGAACAGCCAAACAATGTTGCACCATGCGGCAAATCGGCGGAGTGGACGGAAAATCGGCGGCGGCTTTCGCATGATCGGCACTGGATCATTCGTGCCCGGAGTGGATCGGCAAGCGACTTTCGCCGGATTTTCACAGCCCCGGCACTCAATCGCGCTGCGACGGCCCGCGCAACCGGTCCACGGTGGCGCGCAGGGTTTTCAGGTCGGCCTCCATGCGTTCGAGCAGCTCGACGAGTTCCGGCTGCGGGTGCTTGGGATCGGGAAGCACGGAGAGTTCCTGCATGGTGGAAACGATGATGCCGATGAACAGATTGAGGATGGTGAAGGTGGCGATGATGATGAAGGGCACGAAAAAGGCCCAGGCCAGCGGGTGGGTTTCCATCACCGGCCGCACGATGCCCATCGACCAGCTTTCCAGCGTCATGATCTGGAACAACGAATAAAGGCTCCGGCCGAGCGTGCCGAACCACTGCGGGAAGTTCTCGCCGAACAAACGCGTGGCCAGCACGCCGGCGGTGTAGAAAAACACCGCCATCACCGCGCACACGCCAGCCAGCCCGGGGATCGAATGTAGGAACGCGGCCACCACCTTGCGCAGCGATGGAATCACGGTGAGCAGCCGCAATACCCGCAGCACGCGCAGCGAGCGCAGCACCGCCCATGGCCCGGCGCCGGGAGCGAGCGCGACGGCGATCACCAGCAGGTCGAAGATGTTCCAGCCACTGCGCCAGAAGTGACGCTGATAGGCCGCCACCTTCACCAGCAGCTCGGCCACGAAAATGGCGAGGCAGATGCGGTCGAGCGCCACCAGCAGGCCGCCCCAGCGCTCCATCGCCGCGGGCGAGGTTTCCAGCCCGAGGATCGCCGCGTTGAAAAGGATCACCGCGATGATCGTGCTTTGGACGACGCGGGATTCCACCCATGCGGCCAGCCGCAGCCGCCACGGCGCGATGCCGGCGCGGCGTTTGAGATCCATCAGTTCGGGCACTCCCATGGTTTTGTGGCGGGTGAAAAATTTCCGCCGCGATGCATAACCGCGCCCGGTGCTTCCGCAAGCGGCATTTCACGCCGCGACCGCTCCCACGATCGCGGCACGGGGCCGGGGAATCATGCCGCCGCCCCGGCTTCGCCGCTCGTCGCCATCGCGGATGCGGAGGACCGGTGGAAGACCGTGACGAACATGGGCGGGATGTTGGCCAGGCAGTATTCCGTGGTGGACGAGGGGAAAACCACGGCGTGCCGCTTCAGCTCGTTGGTGACCTGATAGATGATGAAGGCGGCATGAGGTTCGGGCCGCAGGCATTGGTGGATCGATGCCAGGAGCCGCCGTTTTTTGCCGGCCTCCATGGTGCTGAAGGGAATGCCGGACACCACATAGTCGCAGGCGGTCAAACCGCGCGCGGCGAGTTCCTCGCTGAGCCGGCCGGCGTCGGTGTTGAGCACTTCCACGCGGTCGTCGTGGCGGAATTGTTTTTCGAGATGCGCCGCCAGCTCGGAATCCAGCTCGAACAACAGCAGCCGGGAACCGGGTTGCAGACGCTTCAGTATCTCGCGCGTGTGGCAGCCTTCACCGGGCCCGAACTCCGCGATCACCCGCGGTTCGCTGAAGTCCATCTTGTCCGACACCCTTTTGATCATGACCGGGGAACTGGGGATGACGGAGGCGACCTGGACTGGCCGGCTAAGAAAACGGTTCAGGAAAATCCAACTCATGGCATGTGAGGTATCGATGATGAATCCACGATGGCGACCGATCCGGAATCATGGAAGTTTGGATTCATGCGGGCGGCCATTTCAGCCGGTGAATACGGAACCATCGGCCGCCATTTG
>DATISV010000498.1:0-7114 GCA_035468505.1 Luteolibacter sp.
GAAAGGCCTGCACACCCTGCTCAACTCGCTTTTTCGGACCACACCGCCCACGGCACTGCTCCTGGATGAACCCGTGCTCTTCATTGCCGCGAGGGACCACCTTGCCCGAAAGGGAATTGTCGCCCCGAAAAGCGTCTCCTTGGTCTGCTGCGATGCGGACTCCAGCTTCGACTGGTGCCTTCCCCAAGTCACCCACATCCGCTGGGACTCCCGTCTCATCGTCCAGCGCGTGGTCCGATGGGCCGACCAGATTGGACGCGGCAAGAACGACCGGCGGCAGAGCGCCAGCAAGGCTCATCTGGTCGTCGGAGGAACCATCGGACCCGCGCCCGGGTCGTCCTTTCGCCGTCCACAGTCAACGAACCCATGAAATCATTACTCCTCCTTTCATCCGTCAGGTTCCTACCCTAGCTGGGGAGAGGAGTTGTTCGAGGTATGGAGTGTCGTTGGCCGCACGGAGTTCTCGTTTCGGGAGGCTTTTGCGCTTTTTGTTATCGAAGGGCCTGCGGTTGTGGGCGTTGAGCGCCATGCGGCGAAGAATGGAGTGGTTGGCTGCCGAGTTGTGATCGCTCGTGGGCGTCTCTCCCGCACCGGAGAAAGAAGAAGACGGGCGGGACGCCCACGCTCCCTTACCCCGCGTTTCTTTGGCGGATGCGGGCTGCGGCCCAGGCGGCGTGTTCGGCGATGAGCGGATCGGGGGCCTGTGCGGCGCGGTCGAGCGCGGGCAGATCCCCTTCCCCGCCGGTGTTACCGAGCGCGACGCAGACGTTGCGCAGGAAGCGTGCGCGCTTGATGCGCTTGATCGGCGAGCGGGCGAAAAGGCGGCGGAACGCCTCGTCGTCGAGCGTGAGAAAATCGCGCAAGCGCATGCCGAAGACTTCGGAGCGCGCGTGAAACGACGCCTCGCGCGAGACGCTGGCGAAGCGGTTCCACGGACAGGCGTCGAGACAGTCGTCGCAGCCGTAGATGCGGTCGCCGATGGCCTCGCGGAATTCCTCCGGGATGGAACCCTTGTGCTCGATCGTGAGATAGGAAATGCAGCGTCGGGCGTCGAGCCGGTGCGGCGCAGTGATGGCGGCGGTGGGGCAGGCGGTGATGCAGCGGACGCACTTGCCGCAATGGTCGCCGAACGGCGGATCGGGTTCGAGATCGAGGGTCGTCAGGATTTCCGCGAGGAAAAACCAGGTGCCGAGCCGGCGGTGGATCTGCATGGTGGACTTGCCGTTCCAGCCGAGGCCGGAGTCGGTGGCGAAGTCGCGTTCCAGCACCGGACCGGTATCGACATATCGTTTCTGCGTGCCGCCGAGCGACTGGAGTTTTTCATCGAACCCGCGCAGGCGTTTTTCGATCAGGTCATGATAGTCGTCGTTCCAGGCATATCTCGCGATGCGGTAGCCGCCGGGATGTCCTTCGGGAAACGGGCTCTCGCCGGGGAAATAATTCATCGCCAGGCAGATCAGCGAGCGGCAGCCGGGCAGCACGATGCGCGGGTCGGCGCGGCGATCCGGATCGCGCGCCAGCCAGGCCATGTCGGCATGGCGGCCGTCGGCGAGCCATTCGTGGAATGCACCGGCATGCGTCGCCTTGTCGGCGCGGGCGATCCGGCATTCGTCGAAGCCGAGTTCGCGCGCCCATTCCCTGATGATGGCCTCGTGCCCGCTCATGCGTCGCGCTGACTGAAGAAATACCGGGCGCACTCGAGGATGCCGGCGGCGATCTCCGCACTGTCGAGTCCGGCGGTGTCGAGCTTGAGGTGGGCGGTTTCCTGATAGAGCGGGCCGCGTTGCGCCAGCAGCTCACGCAGCTTCGCCTCCGGGTCGGCGGTCTGGAGCAGCGGCCGGTGGCGGGTCTTGCCGGTGCGTTCGAGGATCACCGGCAGCGGCGCGTCGAGCCAGACGACGTAGCCGAGCGAGCGCAGCAGCCGGCGGTTTTCATCTCGACCGACCACGCCGCCGCCGGTGGAAACGATGCGCCGTGGATCGCTGGTGGCGGCCATTTCGCCGAGCAGCCGGGTTTCAAGATCGCGGAAATGTTCCTCGCCCTCGTCGGCGAAGATCGCGCTGATCGGCTTGCCGGCGACGCGCTCGATTTCCTGATCCATGTCGAGCAATGGATAGCCGAGACACAGGTGCAGCTCGCGCCCCACGGTGGACTTGCCGCAGCCCATGATGCCGATCAGCACGATGTTCTCCGGCGGATGATTGGATTCGCTCATGCCGGCGAATTAACGCGCATCGGACCGTGGAAACCACGAAAAACGAACCTCCGCGGAAATCAACGGACGAGGATTTTCCCGAGTTTGTCGGAACGGCCGACGACTTCTCCATCGGCGAGAACGACCAGTCCCCTGCCCTTTCCGTAGCGGGTGCCGGTCTTGTCATAGAGGATCGTGAGCAAGCGGCCGTGGTAGGGAATGCCATCGAGGCAGAACCAGTCCCATGTTTCGTCCGGCAGCAGCGGGTTCACCTCGATCGCTCCGTCGGCGCGCGGACGCAGGCCGGCGAGACCTGTGACGATGAGATCGCAATAGGCCGAGTGGTTGTAATCCTTGCCGCGTTCCGGTCCGCCCTTGCCGGGATTCCAGGTGCCGTCCTTCCATTGGCTCAGGCGGGTGCGGGCGATCCAGTCGCCGGTGTGCGGATTGAGGTTCTCGTCGATCCACGGCACTACCCTGCCATCGTCGCGGGTGAGGCGGTGGGACTTGGTATAGATCTTGAGCGTTTCAAACCAGTCGCGTTTCGCGATCGCTTCCTGTGGATAGTCATTCAGCACATTCGCGAGCGCGGTGAGGGTGACGGTGGTGGCGAACGGCCAGCTCGGACCATTCCATTGGCATTCGTGGCCGGTGTAGGAAACGGTGAAACCGGGATGACGCTGCTCGGCGGTGGTGGGGCCGAACGGAGCGTGGAAGCCCTTGGAGTCCATCAATTGCTTCCAGGCCTTTTCATATCCTTTCCCCTTGTCCGGCAGATGGAAATACCAAGGCGTGAATCCGTGCTGCTCGCGCACATCGACAAGCTCCGCGTCTTCGCCAAGCGGAAGCACCTTGAAGAACTCCGCCTCATCGTCCCACAGATTTTCCTGCACCAGTCGTTTGATGCGCGCGGCCTTTTCCCGGTAAGTCGCGGCGATTTCCGGCTTGTCGGCACGTTCCGCGATGGCGGCGATGGCCATGGCGTCTCCAAACATATAGGAATTGATCGTCGCCCTCTTGCCCTTGCCACCATGGCCATTCCCGCCGACCGAGACCTCCATGCCGTCGCGGTCGTCGATCTGCCAGAACAGGCCGTCGGATTCGAGACGCGATTTTTCCCATTCCTCGTAGTTCTTCACGAGGTCGGGCAGCAGGTCGATGGCGAGCTTGAAATCGCCGCGCGCGATGGCGAGTTGATGGATCGAATCGGCGGCCCAGAAGCTGTAGCGGCGCGGTGCTCCGCCCTTGCGGAACCAGAAGACGGCATAGTCGTCGAGATACTTCCCTTCGCGGATCCATCGGCCCTCGCGGAAATGATGGCCGGCGGGACAGGAGATGGTGTTGTGTTTGCCGCTCCACGACACCTTGGGCAGAAACTCGGTGATGACATAACCGTCCGGCGTTTCCTTGATGTGCTTGCGGTAGGTCCACCAACGGAAGTGATAGATTTCCTCGATGTCCTTGTCCGGGCACTCGAAGAGCGGCACGTTGGCGGCCATCCACCCGGCGGCATCCTCGTTGGAAATCGCCTGGCCGAAATGCGTGTGGTCGTGGCGGTTGAAGGTTTCGACGTATTTTTTCAGCGCGTCGGGCTTCATGACCGCGGGCCCGGCAGCGTGGGCTGCCGCACAAGACAGCAAGCCGGCCATCACAGCCGGCAGCATTGTCACGAAACGATTAGGATGAAACCACATGGGCGATGCAGGTTGGCTGAACATCAATCTTCCCCTCGCTCCGTCATCGAACGCAGCAGTTCGGTTTCCGCAGCGTTGAAAGGTGTGCCGTCGGGACGCAGGATGTCGTGATGCCATGTTTCGGGTTCGGCGGTGAATTTCGTTCTCCATGACGACCATGGATACTGCGTCTGGATTTTCCCGGCGACCAGACCCCAGTTGTAGGCGGCGATCCGGTTCTGCTTGAAATAGGGCAGATGGCTTTCGAAGCGGCTGTCCGCACCGCGCGCAAGATATTCGGTGCAGAGGATCGGCCGGCCGGTGGGCTTGAGCGAACCCACCCGCTCGATGGTGCGGTGCAGCGTGCGGTAGTCGTGGAAAGTGATGATATCGGAATTCTCCAGCATGAACCGGTTGAGCGGCGTGGCGTGCGGCCCGATCCACTCCTTGATCCATGGTCCGGCGGTCAGCGGCTGCGAGGGATTCACCTCGCGCGCCCAGGCAAACATCTTGCGGAGCAGCAACAGGCATTTCCCGTCCTTTTCCTCGGGAGACATGCCGTCTTTTTCGCCTTGGTTGCCCGGCTCGTTGTAAAGATCCCAGGCAAGAACGCGGGGATCGTCCTTGAATCGGCCGATGACGCCCTTGAAATACGGTTCCAGAGAATCGTGGCGCGTCGGATCGCGCAGCACGTCGATGTGGGGTGACTGGACCCAGCCGGAATTGTGGACGTGGGGCGTGGGCTCCGGCTGCTTGCCGAGCTTCGGATGCGGGTCCCACACCGCATCACATAACACGAACAGGGTGCGGATGCCGTGCTTGTCGGCGATGGCGAGATATTGGTCGATCCGGTTGAGAAAACCCACGCTGTCCTGCTCCCAGAGCATGTCGTGGAGATAGACGCGCATGGTGTTCATGCCGAGACCGGCGGCCCATCCAAGTTCGCGGTCGATCGTTTCGGGGTCAAAGGTGTCGGCCTGCCACATCTCAAGCTGGTTGATCGCGGTGGACGGCGTGAAATTGGCGCCCACCAGCCACGGCAGCTTGTCATACCATGCGCTGGCTTTTTCCTCCGACCAGCGACCGGGCATGGCAGGCTCGGCGGAGGCATGCGCAAGCGGCGTGAGAAATCCGGCCAACACGGCGATCACGAAGGAAAACATGCGGGAAATTGTGGCGGTCTTCATCGTCCGGCTTTTTTCAGTTCGTTCTGATAGGTTTCCTGGTTTTGTTCGATGAAACTTTCCGCCTCTGCAAGGCGTCGCCGCATGTCATCGAGACGCAGCGCCTGCCGGATCTTGTTTTGCTGGGGACGCGATTTCGGGTCGGGAGTTTCGTCGCCAAGCACTCCGAAGGGAATCTCGTGCATGCTCCATGAATCGCTGCGCTGGGTGGCCAGCGGAATGTCCTTGTTGCCGGTGAGTTGGACGTTGGCCAGCGGATTGCGGCCCCAGGCATAGCGGTAGTGGACCGGCTCCGGCACCAGCGGACTGGTGAGCACGAGTTTCTTGCGGTTGTAGCGCGGGCGGCCGCGGTCGTCCTTGCCTTCCTCAAGATAACTGGCCGTGGCCGGCTGGAAACGGCCGTCCTCTCCGGAAATCGCGAAGCCCTCCATCGCTCCTTCCTCCGGGTCGCCCACGTCGCCGTCGAATTCGAGCACGATGCGGCCGCCGCCGGTTTCCATGCCGGTGACGAACGGCGGCTTCCACTCGATCTGCCGCTCGAAGCCGTATTGCGTGGCCAATGCCCAGCGCGCGATGCGCTCGCCGGCCGGCAGCTTGAGTTGCGGATGATACCATCTGCGACGCAGGTCGTAGGTGCTGGCGAAACCGATGTTCTTGTCGCCGGACTGATAGAGATCAAGAAACGCCCGATACTGCGCGGCGCGGATATAGATGCCGGTGTTATGCATTTTTTCCACGTAGTCGTCCCGCGTCTGCGGATAGCCGTCGGTGCACAGCGAGAGGATGCCGAAGGGCATGGCAGGATCGCCGAAGGCTTTGCGCCATGACTCGATCATCGCCGGAAACACATCCGCATACATCGTGACTCCCGGCATGCCCTCGAAGGCGTTGTTGTATCCTTGGTGGAAGATCGCCCCTTTCACCGCGAATCCGGCGAGCGGGGATATCATTCCGGCATAACAGGCGCCGGGATAGTTGTGATCGGCGATCGGCCCGGGCAACAGATCGCTCGGCTCGACGCGGTCGGCGGGAACGGGCTTCCCCTCCTTTTCCATCCGCTCGACAAACTGGCGATGACGGGCGATGCGGCTATCGAGATCTTTCCGCGGATCCCATTCCGCGACCTTCTGGTCCCACTCGGCAAGTTTCGCCTTCACCGGCGCGCTGTCCATTGCGCGCAGGACCGGCAGCGGCGTCCAGGTCTCGATCGTGGTGCCTCCGCGCGAGGCGTCGATCACGCCGATCGGCACGCCGCTCGCCTTGTGGATGCGGCGGGCGAAGACATAGCCGATGGCCGATAGATCGCGGGCGACCTCAGGCGTGCAGACATCCCAGTCGCCCTTGCGGAAGTGACGGCCGAACCAGCCGCTCCACTCGTGCAGCCGCGGGAAACTCCGCCTCATTTCCTGTCCCTCCTCATAGGGCACGGTGAGGATGCGGATTTCCGGGAAATTCGCCGACACGATTTCGAGTTGGCCGTTTTCCACCTTCGCCAGTTCGAACTCCATGTTGCTCTGGCCGCCGAGTACCCAGACGTCGCCTAACAGGATATCCTCCAGCGCGAGCGTTACCTTCGCACCCTTGACTGTCATGCGCTGCGGCTCGGAACTGGCCGGCATCGCGTCGAACACCACCTGCCACGCGCGGTCGGCACCGGCAGTGGCGTCGCGCGACTGGCCACCGAAGGTCACGGTGATTTTCTCATCCGGCGCGGCCCAGCCCCAGACGGCGAGCGGTTTGTCGCGCTGGAGCACCATGTGGCTTTGGAACAGATTGCTGACGCAAAGCCCTTCCGCGACGGCCGGCACATCGACGACATCCTCGCGGGGCATTTGCCCGGGAACAGGCAGGACAAGCAGTTGGAAAATCGCGAGAACAGCTGCGGCATTCCATGATCGTCGTGATTTTGCCGGGATGCGGAAAACGGGTTTGGATCGGAGGTTTTTCATGATTCGAAAATTTCTGGCGCATGCGGGATACGATTCTCTAAGGCGTAATCTTCCTCGGAATAAGGAATTGATTGGCTCATGGGGCACAGGCGGATAAACCCCACGAATGAAACC
>DATISV010000499.1:0-2409 GCA_035468505.1 Luteolibacter sp.
AAAGGCGCCGGCGGCCAGGCGGTGCAGAGCTTCAACCTGATGTTCGGATTTTCCGCGACTGATGGATTGCAAAATTTCTGAGCGGCGCACACGCTCGCGCGCTTTTCTCCCTCGCCTCCAATGGACTTTCCCTTCGTTCGCATCAAAGGCGGTGTCGGCGCGCCGCAACGATTCCTCACCAGCGCGGTGAGTTGCGGCATCAAGAACCCGGACGCCAAGCGGCTCGACCTCGCGCTCGTTTATTCCGAAGTCCCGTGCAGCTCCGCCGGCACCTTCACCACCAACCGCGTCAAGGCCGCGCCGGTACGCGTCACCCACACGCACCTGCGCAAGGGCGATATCCGCGCCATCATCGCCAACTCCGGCAACGCCAACGCCTGCACCGGCGTGCAGGGCATCCGCGACGCCACCGCGATGTGCGAGGCGGTCGCCAAACCACTGCGCCTCAAGCGCACCGAGGTCGGCGTCTGCTCGACCGGCGTGATCGGCCTGCCGATGCCGATGATGCGCATCGAGCCGAAATACGACGACCTCATCCACCACCTCGGCCCGAAAAACGGCGGCGACGTGGCCTCCGCCATCATCACCAGCGACACCCATCCCAAGGAACTCGCCATCTCCTTCGATCTCGGCGACCACCGCGTGCGCCTCGGCGGCTGCGTGAAAGGCGCGGGCATGATTTCCCCCAGCATGGCCACCATGCTCTGCTTCATCACCACCGACGCGCACTTCCCCACGGAATGCCTGCGCAAGGCCGTGCTCGAATGTGTCGAATACAGCTTCAACCGCATCACCATCGATGGCGACATGTCCACCAACGACACCGTGCTGGTGATGGCCAACGGCGCCTCCGGCATGCCGCCGATCCGCCGCAACGGCAAACGCTGCAAACAATTCCGCCAGGCGCTCTGCTGGATGATGAAGGAACTCGCCAAGGCCGTCGTCCGCGATGGCGAGCGCGTCACGAAATTCGTCACCGTCCACGTCAAGGGCGCGCGCACCTATCTCGATGCGAAAAAAGTCGCCGAAGCCGTCTGCAAATCCGCGCTGGTGAAATCGTCATGGAACGGTGGCGACCCGAACTGGGGCCGCATCATCCACGCCGTCGGCTACTCGCGCGCCCGCATCCGCGAGGAACTCATCGACATCCACATCGGCGGCAAGGCCGCCTGCCTCGGCGGCTTGCAGGCCGCGACCCCGATGGACGAACTTCGCACCGCCGTCGCCGAACCGGAATTCGACATCGTCATCCATCTCAACCAGGGCTCCGCCGACTACACCATGTATTCCAGCGACCTCTCGCCCGAATACATCGATTTCAACCGCTCCGAATACGCCTACTGGAAACAGGCGCGCAAGGACGGCCTGGTCTAGGCCTGGCGGCGGTCTGTGGCCGTCCGCACATCTTTGTAGCGCGTCGATTGCCGGTTTTTGATTTGGAAGACTTCGGGCGCAGTCAGGACATCGGTAACGAAGTTTCGCGCGGTTCATTGGCATCATAGAGCGCCGCTGCAGGCCCCTTTCGCGGATCACGCATGGCGGATTGCGCGATTCGCGCATTTTCATGTTCCGCAGGAGTGCTTGTATGGGAGTTGCCGCGGACGGTCCGGCGGTTCCGGGCCGGGCGATCCGGAATTCCAAACCAAGCACGACCATGAGCGATCCCGTCACACGCAATTTCAATTCATCGCTTCAGAAAACCTACGAGTGGGTCGAGGACGTCAGGCAGGCGATGGGGAGCGGCAGCCGTCAGACCGCCTACACCGCCCTGCGCGGAGTGCTGCACGCCTTGCGCGACCGCCTGATTCCGGAAGAGGCCTGCGATCTCGCGGCGCAGCTTCCCACGATCCTGCGCGGGGTGTTTTTCGAAGGCTGGTCGCCGGCGCACAAGCCGGTGAAAATGAGCCGCGACCAATTCATCGCACGAGTTTGGGAGGAGGTTTCCGGCGTGGCGGAATCGATCGATCCCGAGGAGTGCGTGGCGGCGGTTTTCGAGGTGCTCGAACGCCGCATCGCCGCCGGCGAGATCGAAGAAATCCGCGGTGCCTTGCCCAGGCAGTTCCAGCAACTGTGGCCGGAGGTGCCCGCCGGAAGGCATCACGTGGCACGGGCATGATTGGTATCCACAAGGAGCGGCGGTATATGTCCGCCGTGCCAATGGAAGGCCGATGAATCGGGCATTCGCTCTCCAAATGATCCACCCATTGACGCGGCGAACGAGTTTCGCCGCTCCTTGAGTGTGCGAAATGCGAATTAACAGAACATCAGCACCCCGATCTGTCCGAC
The DNA here is from genome assembly GCA_035468505.1 of Luteolibacter sp. Taxonomy (GTDB): domain Bacteria; phylum Verrucomicrobiota; class Verrucomicrobiia; order Verrucomicrobiales; family Akkermansiaceae; genus Luteolibacter. The sequence goes on from DATISV010000499.1 coordinate 2,287, forward strand.
GAGGATGCGCAGCAGCATGGTGAGCGGATAGACGTTGGCGTAGGCGAGCGACGGGTAGTCGGAGCGCGTAAGTTTGGTGGAGAAGGCGAGCGCGGGGGGATCGGTCATGCTGCCGGCGAGCAC
>DATISV010000500.1:0-5942 GCA_035468505.1 Luteolibacter sp.
TTCGAAACCGACGACATCGAGAACAAAACCGTCACCATCGAGAATGCCGACCGCCGGTATTCCTTCATCAACTTCTCGGTCAACAGCGTGGTCCAGGACAGCAACGCCACGGTTTACAGTTTCACTCTTCAGGAGAACACCACCGTCAAGCTGGAGTGGCTCGTCGAATTCGCGCTGCGGGTCGATTCCAATCTCAACAACACCGCCAGCCGGGCCACCGTGCCGCCGGGCAGCACGCCCTATGTCAGCGCGCTCACCTCGAAGGCAGCGGGCAACCCGCAGCCGGCCGTCGGCAAGCACTGGATCGAGAAGGACAGTCCGGTGGTCATGGAAATCAACGGCGCGGTCGAGAACCTCACCGCCCATCCGGGCCTCGCCATCCGCTATGTGCCGTGGCGCTACCGCGTCACCGGTGCCGCCACCACCGCCGCCGGCGGGGGCAGCGCGACCTTTCCCGTGGTCGAGTCCCGCCAGCAGTTGAGCGAATTCTCGATGACCGGTCCCGCCACCGTCACCTACGACTGGAAACTCCAGTACGGCGTGGAAATGACCGCCAGCAACCTCGCGGCGAATCCCGAGCTGGTGGTCGATTTCGTCGGCGCGCCGCCGACGCCGACAACCGCCCAGGGCGACACCGAAGGTTCCGGCATCGCCTGGTATGACGACAGCAGCACCGTGCGCATCGGCGCGCCGCGCGTGCTCGACCTGAGCGGCGGCCTGCTCGACCTCGCCGGCTGGGTCAATGGCGACAATCATATCTTCAGCCCCGCTGAGGGAACCTTCGATCCAAAAAGCTCCAATCCATTCACCGCCGCGCAAGTCGATGCCGGATTCTCGGTTTTCACCTACAACGGCAAGGAATACATCGGCAGACAGGTGGTCCTGGACCGTCCCGGCAGGGTGGTTTGGAACTACGGCGCCAAGGTCATTGTGAAATCCGTTTCCGTCGGCAGTTTTGTCGATTTCACCCAATCCGAGATTGCCTCGTTCGGGCTGCTCGCCGCGCAACAGCCCACCTTGTCGTCCGGCGGCGAGGACGGTCCGACCAGCAATGACTTCATCTGGGACGATGTGGCGAAGAAATTCTATCCGGTCAGGCCGGTGAAAATGAACCTGCTATGGCCGTCGGAGAGCGGCAATCTCGTGCAGGTGGAAGTCACGCCGTTCTGGGGTGCCGCCAACTACGGCCACATCGCCGGATCGCCCGCGGTTTCGCTTGTTCCGCAGCCGCCGGCGTCCCAGCCGCGCGATCTGGTTTTCAACCGCGTGGCCTACACCACGGCCGATGCCGCGGTGGATGACGACCAGCTTTTCACCGCGTCGAAGGCCGGCCGCACCGTGCTCCAGTTCACCCGCATCACCCCGTCCGGACGCGGCGGCACCGCTCAGAACGTCGTGGAACTCAAGGTGGTGAACACCAAGCTCTGGAACACCGGTCTCGGCCCCGTGATCAACGCCACCATCGGCAGCAAGATCACCAGCCCCAAGGACAAGGCCGGTCTCGACACCGGTTATGTCTTCTTCGGAAACGCCCGCTACAATCCGTTCATCTACGACCGCGGAAAATTCGTCGGCGAAGCGCTGTGGAACCGTGACGAGCCGCCCGGCCCGGTCATTCCGGTCAACCAGAACCCCACCGCCAGCGCGGCAAACGGCGACGAACTCGTCGTGGTCTGGTACGACGATCCGGCGCTCAACGACCACATGCTCTGGCCCTATGCCGCCGAGCGCTTCAATCCGGTCTGGCCCGCCGAGCCCGGGCGCATTCTCATGTCCAGCGGCTTCGGCAGCGAGAGCGTGGCCGCCGACGGCGGCGAGCAGCCGGTGATCGGTGAGATCACCGTCAACGGCGAAACCTTGCCGGCCGCCACCACCTACGATCCCGCCCGTTTCGAGCAGGTTCAGGTTTACAGCCAGCCTGACAGCGGCCAGCCCGGCTACAACCCGAACGAGGAGCACGCCCTGATGGCTCCCTCGCTGCGTTTCGCCGATGTCGCGCCGCGTCCGCTCGCCGCCTATGCCATGCGCGAGAACGACCTCAACGTCACCACGCGCAACTCCGCTTACACCTCCGATCCCTACGTGCTCGTCCAGTTCCGCGACAAGGCGGACAACGAGTTCAAGATGAAGGTCTATCAGGTCCAGCGCGAGGACACCGTCAACTACCCGGACGGATTCGCCACCACCATGGAGGCCGGCGAGCCGGTCATCCCGTTCTATCCGATCGGCGTGGTCAGCGGGGCCACCCTGTGCGCCAGCAGTTATGCCAGGGAAGGGGATCCCACCCGCCTCACCTACTGGAAGGACCACAAGAACACCGCCTGGGCGGTTTCCGGCGACGGCGAGTTCAGCGCGTATTTCTACTACCCTCTGAGCCCGGACTTCTGGTGGCCCGGAGATGCGAAACAAGTGGGCGATTGCGTGGCATGGCTGCCGAATTCCGCCGCCGCGCGCGACCGTGAGGCGTTTGACATCGATTACAAGCAGCCCGACCAGACGCCGGACGCCCAAGGGGTGGATTACGCCACCACCTGGCCGCTCACCGCTCCCACGCTCAAGGTCGGTGAGACGCTCACCTTCGCCGGCGGCGAATATGCCCAGGACAATCCGGGCAATCCCGGCCTGCCGGGCGTGCTCGCCTGGTCCGCCGGCGAGGTCGTCTTCGACAGCCTCAACCCGGACATGCGCGAAGGCTCGCTCGATCAGGACGGCAAGAGCTTCGACAACTACACCGCCCGGATGGTCTCCGCGCTGGAGGAACGCACGGTCGATCTCTCGCTGGGAGAGTTTCCAAGCGCCCTGCTGCCGGCCACCGGCCGCACCCGGGTGGATGGCACGATCTATCAGTTCGAGGAGTTGTCATCCTCGCTGAAGAAACGCGTGTTCTACAACCCGCTGAACGGCAAACTCGGTATCAAGGGCATCCTCAACGACAAAGAGATCGGCGACAGCACGCTCACCGCCGCGCCGCCCGCCGTTTACGTGCTTGAACCGAACATCCTCACCGAGGCCGAATACCAGGAACTCCTCGGCACGGGCGAAGGCAGTCCCTTTGCCGATGTCAGCGGCGATACCGCATGGAGAAACGCCGTGGACGCGCTCTACAAGCTCAGCCGCAACCCGAACGCGCTCACCGACGCCCGCACCATCGCCGCCGGTGACTATACCGCCGGCCTGCAGGCGCAGTCGGTCTTCGATCCCAACACCGGCGAGACCACCACCGACACCGGCGCCGCCCAGTCCTACAAGGCGCTCGGCCCGGGCCTCGCGCTTTTCACCAATCCCGGTTTCCTCGATCCCGACGACGCCAGCCTGCCGGATGTGAGTTATGTCACGCTCGCCGAGAACAACGACCCCTCGCTGGGCGGCTCGCCCGTCATCCTCCACATCATCAAGGTGGACCGCCGCGAGCGCTACCGCGGTGCCGTCAAGGTGGTGCTTTCCAACAATGTCTTCGATGAAAACATCATCCTCCGCCACACCGGCGACTTCGGAGCGAACCCGGATGATCTCGTCTTCGATTGGTGGTATCGCGTCGAGGACGGCACCCAGGCCCTGCCGCCGGACGCCATCCCAGCCGGCCAGCCGAATCCGTGGAAAGTCTTCCCCGACCCCTCCGGCAACAACGGCCTCGGATTCTCGCAGTTGAAACTCAAGGGCAACCCGCAGGCACCGGAACTGTTGCTGGCCGACTCGCTGTGGTTCGTCCGCTACCGCCACAAGGACGAATTGCCGGACGATCCGGTCACCTGGCAGCGCGACCCGTCGAGTCCCTACCAATGGGCGGGCGCGGGCAATTCCAGACCCGGCGACTACCGTGCGCAGCTCGCGCAGGGCTGGGTGAAACGCGTGCTCGACGCCGTCAACCCCTACGAGGCGCGCATCCGCGATTTCACCGGCGAGAGTCCGGCCACCTACGCCAGCATGATCCGCCAGTTCGGCCAACGCTACGAAGGCCCCGTGGCCCTCAATCCCGACAAGGATGTGATAGAAAACGTCGGGCTCATCGAGCTGTACTCCACCATCCTCAACCTGGCGCGCAGCCTGAGCATCGATCTGTCCACGCCGGTGTCCACGCCGGGCACCAGCAACGCGCTGATGCTCGCCTCCACCCGCCTCGCCGATTTCTACATGCTGCTCGGCAACGAGGCCTACACCGATGCCAAGGACTCGACCATCGGCTTCACGATGGACTCTCCGGAGTATGGTACGCTCGCCCCGACGGTCTTCACATTCCAGAACCAACTCGACACCCAGTTGGCCGAGGAACTCGCGCTGCTGCGCGGCCTGGATGACTTCAAGGCGCGGCCGGTTTACAACCGCCTGTTCTGGAACTTCACCAAGGGCGAAGGCGAGGCCGCCTATGCCACCGCATACAACATCTCCGACGTGAACCAGGACGGCTTCATCGATGAGGACGACGCCATCGTCCTCTTCCCGCAGGGCCACGGCGACGCCTGGGGTCATTACCTCACCGCCATCGGCGGCCAATACCGGCTGCTCAACAACCCGTTCTTCAACTGGGTGTCGCGCTCGGAACTCTACAACCTGCAGGACATCGTCTTTGAAGTCGATTTCCTCGACGAACGGAAATTCGCACAGGTCGCCGCCGCAAAGGCCAAGGCGGGAGCGGAAATCGTCGATCTCACCTACCGCGAGAGCTACGTGGCGGATCCCGAGGCGCAGTGGCAGGGATATATCGACACCAATCCGCAGCGTGCATGGGGTGTCGAAGGCTGGGCCCGCCGCGCCGGACAGGGCGCCTATTTCGACTGGGTCACCGCCAACGCGCTGATTCCGGCGGAGCACCCGAATTCCAGCTACACCGGCATCCGCAAGGTGGATCGCACCACCGTCAGCGACATCGCGGTGGTCTCCGCCCAGATGAACGCGGTGCAGCAGACCTTCGACGAGGCGAACAACGGCTACAACCCGCTTGGCATCGCCGGCAATACGGTGCCGTTCGACATCGATCCGGCGCTGCTTGCCGGCAACACCGGCACCACTCATTTCGAGCAGGTCTATGAGCGTGCCATCAATGCCCTGACCAATGCGGTCACCATATTCAACAACGCCAACCAGATCGACAACATGCTGCGCGGCAAGGAAAACGACGAGATCGAATTCCGCCGCTCGGTCTTCGAGCAGGACATGGCCTACCGCAACGAACTGATCGAGATCTTCGGCACGCCCTACGATGGCACCATCGGCTCCGGTGCCGCCTATCCGCCGGGCTACGACGGACCGGACACCGCGCTCTACATGTATGTGGACAGGCAGGTGAGGCAAATCACCGCCGCCACCGTGCCGGGTATCACGAGCGCCTTCAGCGATGACATCACGGCGATCTCCAGCGACTTCTCCAGTTTCATCAATGCGAACTTCCGCGCCAACTACGCGCCGTCATTCGAAAGCAACAACCCCTCTGACTGGTTCGGCAGTTTCAATGATGTCGAATACATCACCACTACTTCCAACGGCATCACCTTCGACTCCGTCAACTCGCGTGTCGGTCTTTCCAACATGCAGCTTCCGATCAAGGCGTCCGGATACACCTTCGAGGCGCCTTCCACCTGGGGCCAGCGTTCCTCGCCGGGCCAGTTGCAACTGCACATCGCCGCCATGATCCAGCAGGAAGCGGAACTCGCCAAGGCCATCGCCGCCTGGGACGGATTCCAAGGCGGCGTGGTCCGCCAGCTCCGCCTGATCTCCGCGCAGATCGACAACGACAGCGAGATCCGCGGGCTGATGGGTGGAAAAATCGCCAACAACACCATTCTCGGCGCCACCCTCGTCGGCTTGAACTCGCTGGCCAACACCCTCGATTTCTTCGCCGATCTCACACCCAAGGTGACCAAAATCCCCTCGGAGTTCGTGCCGAAGAATCTTCCCACCGCCGGTTTCTCGTTCTCGCCCGGCGATGCGCTCTCGGCCGTGCGGGG
>DATISV010000501.1:0-2693 GCA_035468505.1 Luteolibacter sp.
GTGGTGGAGAAGCCGCCGTTTCTCATGCGCGGCGGCCGCCGCAAGGTCATCCATGTGAACTTCACCCCGGCACAAACCGATCCGGTCTATTTCCCGCACGCCGAAGTCACCGGCGACATCGCCAATGCGGTCTGGCAGATCAACCAGGCGCTCGATCCACAGCCTCATTGGGATTTTTCCATCTTCGAAAAAAACACCGCCGCACTCCGCAATCACATGCTCCGCGGCCAGGACGACGACCGCTTCCCGATGCACCCGCAGCGACTCGTCCACCTCGTCCGATCCATCATGCCGGACGATGGCATCATCGCGCTCGATAACGGCATCTACAAAATCTGGTTCGCCCGCAATTATCCCGCCCGCGAACCGAACACAGTACTGTTGGACAACGCGCTCGCCAGCATGGGAGCCGGCCTGCCGTCCGCCATGGCCGCAAAGCTCGTCCACCCGCAGCGCCGCGTGATGGCCGTCTGCGGCGACGGCGGATTCATGATGAACTCGCAGGAACTTGAAACCGCCGTCCGCCTCGGGCTCGACCTCGTCGTGCTCGTTCTCAACGACTCCGCCTATGGCATGATCCGCTGGAAACAGGCGGACATGGGTTTCGACGACTTCGGCCTCAAGTTCAACAATCCGGACTTCGTCAAATATGCCGAAAGCTACGGTGCCACCGGCCACCGCATCACCCGCGACGCGGATTTCCGTAGCACGGTGGAAAACGCGTTCGAAGCCGGCGGAGTGCACCTGATCGACCTGCCGGTCGATTACTCCGACAACCGCCGAATCCTGTTGGATGAAATCCCGCGCGAGAGCGCCGCCATCGCCCCGGCCTGTGGTGCCTCATCGTCCGAGACCTAGGGACGATCCGCCATACAAGGCACAGAAAGCAGAAATTTGGGACATCATGACTGATCATTGTTCATCAGATCCGATCATCATTTTGTGCCCATTGTGCTTTTTGTGGCCAATCCACCCCCGCACCCAAAAAACACTGATATCATGAAACTCAAGGAAGCCTATCCGATCTACGTCGCCAACCGCCCCGAACAGCCGAACACCGACCTCGAAGTCAGCGACAAGTTCAGCGGCGAAACCGTCACACGCACCGCATTGGCGGACCCGACCATCATCGACCGGGCCATCGGTGCCGCAGTGAAGGCCGCAACACCTATGGCCCGGATGGCCGCCTATGAGCGCCGCGCAGTGCTGGAGCATTGCGTGAATCGCTTCCGCGAACGCGCCGAGGAACTTGCACAAATGCTACGCATCGAGGCCGGCAAGCCGATCAAGGACAGCCGCGGCGAAGTCACCCGCCTCATTGACACTTTCCGCATCGCCGCCGACGAGTCCGTGCGACCGTCCGGCGAAATGCTGGAACCTGAAATCGGCGAGCGCACCCGCGGTTACCGTGGCTGGACCAAGCGTGTCCCCATCGGCCCCTGCTCGTTCATCTCGCCGTTCAATTTCCCTCTCAACCTCGCCGCCCACAAGATCGCCCCCGCCATCGCGGCCGGCTGTCCATTCGTGCTCAAGCCCGCCAGCAAAACTCCGCTTGGAGCGCTGGTCATCGGCGAGATCCTCGCCGAGACCGACCTCCCCGAGGGCGCGTTTTCCATTCTCCCCTGCTTACGCGAAGGAGCGGATCTCTTCACCACCGACGAGCGTCTCAAGCTGCTCAGCTTCACCGGTTCGCCGGATGTCGGATGGAAACTGAAATCGAAGGCCGGAAAAAAGAAAGTGATACTCGAACTCGGCGGCAACGCGGCCTGTATCATCGATGCCGGCGCGGACCTGGGAGACGCCATTGACCGCCTCATCACCGGCGCGTTCTATCAATCCGGTCAGAGCTGCATCTCGGTGCAGCGCATCCTCGTCCACCAATCGCTCGCCGCGGAATTCGAGAAAAATTTCATCGCCGCCACCCGCGCGTTGAAATCCGGCGATCCAGCCGACGAGGACGTATTTATCGGCCCGATGATCGACGAATCCGAAGCCAAGCGGCTGGAAAAATGGATCCGGGAAGCCGTCGATACCGGCGCGGAAGTCCTCTGCGGCGGCACCCGCAAGGGCGCTCTGCTCGAAGCCACCGTACTGAAAAACGTCCCGCGCGACCAGAAACTCTGCGCCGAGGAAGCGTTCGGCCCGGTCGCCATCATCGACACCTTCTCCGATTACGGCGACGCCATGCGCCGCGTGAACGACAGCGCCTTCGGCATCCACGCCGGAATTTTCACCCCTTCGCTCGATCACGCCATGCGAGCCTGGGACGAGTTGGAGGTCGGTGGCGTGCTCATCAACGAGATTCCGAGCTGGCGGGTGGACAACATGCCCTACGGCGGCGTCAAGGACAGCGGCCTCGGCCGCGAAGGCGTGCGCTACGCCATGGAGGACATGACCGAGATCCGCGCCCTTGTCATTCGCGATTCTCGCCGTTGATTGCCGTGCCACAGGCCTGCAGGAGTGTGGCAAATGTCATCTTGTCGCATTCTCCGGCGGATCGTTAGAGTGACCCGCAATGGGATTCGATACGATGCACGAAAGCGCTTCCGGAACCCGCGACCACCTGGAATCACGCCAGTCCCAGCATCCCGGCGAATGCGGCGAGCGCCATTTTCTCGCTCTTGCTGATCTTAGGCCCCAGGCCGAGGAATCCACCCGAGGATGCCGCCACCTGCTGTCCCACGACCAGGAGC